>JAOZTW010000174.1 GCA_029938985.1 Bacteroidales bacterium
GGCTTTTTTGAAATATTAGAATTAAAGTTTACCTTTGTAAATGAGCATTTTAATGTTTCAAAACTAACGATGAAATTGATACTTGTGAAAAATGCCAAGAAAAGATTGTTGAAAAAATAGACCTGTAAAAGTGAAGTTTATATACAGTAGGCTACATAACAACAAGATACACTTTTATTTGGACTTATAATAATTGAAAAATTTGCAAATAACGAGCTATTTAGGCATATTTAAACTTGTTCTTTTTACTTTTTACTTCTTCAAAAAATATATGCAATTATCCTGATATTATTATATTTAGTGAATTGTTAAAAACAAAAATAAGTTCGTTTAAAATTATCAATTATTTATTTTACTATGCCTTATTTAAAATAAAAACTCATACCAAATTTATAACTAATATTTTTGTCTTGAAAAACATTACCAATAACCCAACCTTTTGTTTTTGCATTAATTTGAAAATATGGAAATATTATTTTATTTATCGCAAATTTTAATTTCAAATCTAACATACCACCTGTTTGATATTTATTGGTCGTAAAACTCAAATCTTTGGGTTGTAACCATACCATAGCTTTTAAATTAGTTAAGATAATTATTTTATTAATTTTCAATGGATAGTCATAAAGTTCGGTTTCAAAACCAGCAAAAGTATTTTTGTAGTTCTTGTAGTGATGATAAGCAAAAATAAAGTTATATTGGCATTTTTCATAAATGCAAATTACTGCGTTATTTTGATTATTTTAATATCCTCATTTACAATAGTAAACTGCGGTATTTAAAAAATAAAAATGCCTTGTACTTTACACTTATGAAAAACGCCGTTATATTGTGTAGTTTTTATAAATATACTTGGTGTAATATCATGTCCAAAAGAAGTTAAAATATGACGAACTGCAAAATTCCAATTTAAGTTTAATGAATTTATTTTAAAGCTATTGTCAAGACCAAAAAGCATTGGTGATGCCATATTTATTATTTGCAAATATCCTTGTTTTTTAAGATATTTAATTTGGTCGGCTGTTAAATCCGAAGGCTTTATATATCTATCAATTCCTACTCCCGACCTATGTATGCCTCTGTTTTGATATGGTTCGTTTGCATTAAACAAATCGTATGCCCAAGCCGAAAAATCAAGACCAGTAAAATCTCTCTTTGAAATATCGCTGTCCTCTTCTGTTAATAATTGATTTGTCAAATTTTCGCCCTGCGATCGACTACATATCCAAACATAATTGATTGAATTAAAAGTACTTATTAAATTTTAAATACTATATTTTAATTTTTGATTATAAAAAAAAGTCTGTTTTTGAAGCAAATCAATCAGTACATACTCGCCTTCAATACCAGCTACATGAAGTCTAATAAAGTCAGAATTATTCTCAGCTTTAAATCTTATAAGATTTTCGTCAGAAACATTATTAACACTCACTGTTTCAGCCATTATAGGAAAAATATTCATGTCGTCAAAACTATTTGTGTAATGTTTTGTCAACACTGCTCTATGAAATTCTTCGTGCAACCAACCTCTACCAAGAGGCATATACATCATAGCTATTTCGCCAGATGCCCAAATAGTTACATGTGTTAGGTTGTTAAGAAAATCATTTTTAAAAAAATTGATATTTAATTTAGAATATCCAAAATATGCAAGATTATTAATGTTTGCTGTAATTGCAGCCGATTGCGACATACTTGGATTGGCATAAGCTTTAAAATAATCGATTGTTTTTGCACTTTGATTTTTGCTAACAGTAGTAGCTGCATATTCAATAAAATCGTAATTTATGAGTTGAAAATCCAAATATAATTTTGGGTGTTTTTGAAATAAAGAATCATTTTGAGCAAATAAATTTGAAAATAATAAAAATGTTAGAATAAATAGAATTTTTTTTTTCATAACTAAACAGTTGTTTTATAGATAATAATATTAGTAATTTAAAGCAAAGATAAAAATATTTTATAATTAATACCTTTTTTTTTTTTTTAGATAAAAAAAAGATTTATCTTTGCAACGCAAATAAGGAAAGGTACCATAGCTCAGTTGGTAGAGCAACGGACTGAAAATCCGTGTGTCCCTGGTTCAATTCCAGGTGGTACCACTTTTGTAAAACACAGTAAGTAATACTACTGTGTTTTTTTTATGTATTAAAATTAATCTCTCGTTTTTAAATAACAATTTTACGCTTTTCAAAATTATTAAAACTTTTCGACCTGTGCAATCAAAATAAACAGATATTAAATCGTCTGAATAGTATGACAAGTACTAATTTGAAGTATTTTAGCAAAAAGTTACTTTACACAAATCATAACTTTTAGTACTTAAGTCTTGTTACACTACTATATAAGAATTATTTGACATTTTTCATAAATGCAAATTACAGTGTTATTTGGCTACCCATGGAAAGTTGGATTTTATAATTATAAAATTTCTGCTTTGTCAAAGTTATTTCACTTTGACAAAGTTGTAACTCGCAGTATATTTATGACAGCCACAACTTTGCCAAAGTTCCAAACTTTGGCAAAGGGATTTTTTTTGTCCAACTTTAAGTGGGTAGCCTGTTATTTTAATTATTTTAAAATATTCATTTACACTTGTAAACTGCTATATTTAAAAAATAAAAATGCCTTGTACTTTACACTTATGAAAAACACCAATTATTTATTGCCTGATTTTCAATATCTGTATTTTTCCAAATTTTGATTCCTCCGTTTAAAAAATGACGTTTGTATTTTAGGCTTTTTTCACGAGTGTCAAGTTCAATGTTTTTTTAAAAATATTAGAATTGAACTTTACCTTTGTAAATGAGCATTTTAATATTTCAAAAGTAACGCAGTAATTTGCATTTATGAAAAATACCTTATTTTTTCATTAAGTAAGGTGAAAAATATTTGCATATTACTTATATGTCAATATTTTTTCACGAAACAGAATGCAAAAAATTGTTTTTTATATACAAGCCATCTGCTTAGTTATGTTTAATAGAATTAATTCCTAAATAATGCACAGGTTTAACGTATATAAAAATGATTTTAACAAAATTTTTAACCCTTGATATGTTAAATTATTTTAGTTTATTTATTTTTTTCAACATATAACAATTTCTTATTAATTTAAAAAACTTCATAAAATCTTATAATAAGCATAATAGTAACACTATAGATGCTTTAGTTAAAACATAAATATCTCAATGAAACTATTTGTATATTCTCAATTTTTACTTGTTGTGTGTAAAATATTAAAAAAAATTACTTAGAATTTGTTAATATAATATAATTATTTAATTTTATAAAATATTTTAGCATATTTTACAAGTGTAAAGTTAAACTCTTTTTTGAAATTTTCTAACTGAAGTTTACCTTTGTAAAGAGTTTTTGAATTTAAAAAGGATCCCACAAATTTCACTTGTTAAACATACCAATATTTTTAGTATTAACTTTAAACACATATAGCAATGAGTAATTTTGTCAAACCAATTGTAGTTCCTTGGGATTTTTCAGAAAAATCTGAAGTAGCACTTTTACATGCACTTATGTATTATGAATTTACTAAAACCGAAATTGTTTTATTGAATATTGTTAAAAAAAAGAAAGAAGTAAATGTTGCTTTACTAAAATTAGATGAAAAAATTGAAAAAATAAAAACAAAAAACGATGTTGTTATTCATGGAATTGTTGAAGTAGGCAATATTTTTTCAACAATTTCTAATTTTTTGAAAACAAATAATGCAACAATGGCAATAATGGGAACTCACGGTATGAAAGGATTTCAAAAAATTACTGGAAGTTGGGCACTTAAAGTTATTGCTGGATCATCATGCCCTTTTATTGTTGTTCACAAAGCTCCAACATACAAAAAGGTAAAGGATATTGTAGTTCCAATTGATTTTAGAGCTGAAAACAAACAAAAAATTATTTGGACAAATTTTTTACATAAATTATTCAATGCAAAATTTTATTTATGTTATACTGATACAACAGATAAAATAGCTAAAAAAAATCTTTTGACCAACATAAAAGTTACAACAGAGTACATGAATGGAAAAGGTATAGACTATGAGCTAAAAAAACTTGAAGGAATAGAGGAAAACGTTATCGAAATTCTTACCCTTGCTCATAAGCTTGAAGCTTCTTTAATACTTGTACTTACAACCAAAAATATTAAATCAATTGATTATATGATTGGTGTTGATGAGCAAAGAATTATTGCAAATGAAGAAAATTTCCCTATTATGTGTATAAATCCAAAAAATATTTAATACAGAATAGTGGTTAGTTGTTAGTTGTTAGTGGTTAGTGGTTAGTTGTTAGTAAAAAATCATAACCACTAACCACTAACCACTATTCACCAATCATAATAAAAATTATCAATTGATGTTTTTATGCCAAAATATATAAACCTTTCTTTTCTATCATATAAGGAATTAGAATAATCTCTAAATTGAATTGAAGTAAAAACCTGTAAATTAGTTGTTTTGTTGAAAATATATCCAAAAGTATAAGATGTATTATTGATTGTAGTTGCCAGCCCCTGACCTATTTTGTTTCCATAACTTGTTTGTTCTGGTATTACATTTTCAAGAAAAATATTTGAACCAAAATTTGAAGAAAGTGTATCCATGCTTGTTCTTGCACTATTAATTTTAAATTGAACATAAAAATTGTAAACATTCAAATTTGCAATAAAAATACCCTCGGTAAAACCTGCTCCAAGCGGATGTGCCAGTGCTTGGTTGTAATGCGAATATTCCTGATGAAGCGATTTATGAGAATAGGTGTAAGAACTTACCATATTATATTCTGCTTGTAGATACAAATTAATATTTTTGATTTTATCAAATATAAGATCATAAATTTTTCCTCCCACCTGATATCCGTATTTATTTTCAAAATATCCATTTTCTCCGCCCAGTTTATCAAATTCAAAATTATCTAAAACAAATTGCCCATAAATTTCGGTATAATTAATTGGAATAAATTTAAAGTTTAATCCAAGTATAATATTGTTGTTGTCATTCAACCCATATTGGAAAGGACGGATAAGCATTACTGGATTAAAAAAGTTAACACTGAACTTTTTCACATAAGTACTATAATCCGACGTTTTCCAAATAATGCCTTCAAATACGCCAAGCGTAATTTTGTGATGTGGCGAATAGCTAAAGTAATTAAATGAGCCATGTTTTTTATGATGGTAATTATAGTACTTGGTAGTAAAAAATTGGAACTCGGTATAAAGACTTGTATATTGAAATTTCCCAAAATCAAAATTAAATTTCATAAAAGGATAATTAAAACTGTTGTCAGAAAGCAAGAGTGACCGGTAGCCTTCGCCAACAAAATGTTTTGAATGTCCTATTTGAAAATTGAAAAATTTAGCAGGAGAAAAAGATAAATATCCGGAAGCATATCCATAATCTCGCCCCATTGGTTTACCGTCTTTTTTAAATTCTTTCCAAGATCCTTGTCCTGGTACAACAAAATTATTGGCTATTTTATTATCAATATACTCTGGAAAAAAAGCTTGATTTTCATAAAAACTACTGTAGAACGAAACCTTATTTCCAAGGTCTCCATATATTTCAAAGGCACGTGTGTTTTGTGAAAAACTACTTGTATCAAGTTCGTCTTGCCCCTGTTTTAGGTCTATTAACAAATTTATATATATATTCAAATCCTTTTTTTCTATAACAAATAAATCTTCTTTAAACGATTTTCGCACCAACCAATCCATAGCAATTCCGTGTTTTTTTGATGTAGTATCAACCAGTAGGGGAGTGGGGATTTTGGGTTCTATTTTTGATTTCATCAATGGTTTAAAACCTGTGTGAAAAACTTCTCCCGACGAGTTTATTCTTCTCGAAACTTCTCTTTCAACTTGATTACCGAGATGGTAATTTGTGTGTTGTGAATATAAAATTGAAGGAATTAAAATTATAAAAACAACTAAAAAAATATTATTAATTTTAAACATAGTATATCATTTTTTATTTACAAATATAAAAAAATATTTAAAATATAAGTATTAATTACGAAAAAAAAATACCAAAAGCTATTTTACATAAAGAGCTATATTACTTATGATTAAGTTTATTAATGTAAACAAAACCATACATAAAGTAGCCTTAAATGTATAGTATTGTAAACAACGAGTAATCAGTTATTTTGTAAAAATTATAAAATATATGATGCAGATTATTAGCAGTATAACATATTTTTTATTGAAAATAATTATTTTTATAAAATATTTTATTTTTTAAAAGTTTACAAAACAACAAAAGTAAAGCATACTTTACGTTAAGTTGTTTACATTTGTAATTACAAATGTCAACAACTCTAATAATAAGAATATTAAGAAATTTATAGGATTTTTTGATAGTTTTGACGTAAATATCTTGTAAAATAAAATTTTATTCATTTCTTAAAATACCATTTTTATAAAAATAGAATAAAATAAACAAAACTTATTAATTTTTATAAGTTTGAAGTTTTAATAAAATATTATTAAATATTTATATTTAAGCTTTTAAAAAAATAGATTTTCAATTTTATTTTTATATATTTACAGATTATTAAAAGTCATTTTAATTTGAGAATTTGAGAATTTAAAGAAATAATTTCATTAATATACAACAGTAAATATTTATTTATTTTATCAGTTTATTAAATAAAATTTACTCATTTTTGATTGTATGAAATATGCAAAATATTGGGCTTGAAAATAAATTCAAATAAAAATTTTAATAAATTTACTATTGAATTTGATTTTTTTTTTTATTTTTGCATTATGAAAAATATAAGAAATTTTTGCATTATTGCACATATAGATCATGGGAAAAGTACCCTTGCCGACCGACTGTTACAAACCACAGGAACTGTTACTGGAAAACAGATGCAAGAGCAGGTACTCGACAATATGGACTTGGAGAGAGAACGAGGAATTACAATCAAGAGCCATGCTATACAAATGAACTATAAATATGATGATGAAAAATATATACTCAATCTGATTGACACACCAGGACATGTTGATTTCTCCTACGAGGTGTCTCGTTCTATTGCCGCTTCAGAGGGTGCTTTATTAATTGTAGATGCTACTCAAGGAATCCAAGCACAAACTTTGTCGAACCTATATATGGCAATTGAAAACGACTTGGAAGTTATTCCGATATTAAATAAAATGGATATGCCCGCCGCAAAACCAGACGAAGTGAAAGACCAGATTGTGGATCTTCTCGGTTGTAATCGTAGCGAAATTATAGAGGCAAGTGGAAAAACTGGACTTGGTGTTGACGAAATTTTAGAAGCAATAATTTTGCTTGTACCCGCTCCAAAAGGTAACATTGAAAAGCCATTACAGGCATTAATTTTTGATTCTGTTTTTAATTCTTATAGAGGTATTATTGCTTATTTTAGAATTTTTAATGGTTCAGTAAAAAAGAAAGACCTTGTTAAGTTTGTTAATACTGGACAAAAATATTATGCCGACGAGATAGGAATTCTTAAACTTGGCATGGAACCCAGAAATGAACTGCATGCAGGAGATGTGGGATATATAATTTCAGGGATAAAAACTGCCTCGGAAGTAAAAGTGGGCGATACAATAACACATGTAAAAAATCCATGTAAAACCGAAATTTCTGGTTTCGAAGAGGTAAAACCAATGGTTTATGCAGGAGTTTATCCCGTTGACTCGGAAGATTATGAGGATTTACGTACATCATTAGAAAAACTAAAGCTAAACGACGCATCGCTTACCTTTCAACAAGAGTCATCGGTAGCACTTGGATTTGGTTTTCGTTGTGGATTTTTGGGCTTACTACACATGGAAATTATACAAGAACGCCTTGATAGAGAGTTTAATATGAATGTAATCACAACCATACCTAATGTTAGTTATAAAGTTGTTACTAAACAAGGTGATGCCTCTGAGGTTCACAATCCGTCGGGTTTGCCCGAACTTAAGTTTATAGATTATATTGAAGAACCATACATAGACGCACAAATAATTTCTCAAACAGACTATATTGGTGGTATAATGACACTTTGTTTGGAAAAAAGAGGAATTCTTGTTAGACAAAACTTTTTGGCAGGCGATAGAGTAGATTTAAGTTTTGAAATGCCTTTGGCAGAAATTGTTTTTGATTTTTATGATAAATTAAAAAGTATCTCAAAAGGATATGCTTCTTTTGATTATCAGCAATCGGATTTTAGAGTTTCCAAACTAATAAAATTAGATATTTTATTGAACGGAGAATCTGTTGATGCCCTTTCAATGCTTGTTCACGAAGAAAATGCTTATCAAATGGGCAAGAGAATATGTGAAAAACTAAAAGATTTAATTCCACGACATCAATTTGATATTGCGGTGCAGGCAGCAATTGGAGCAAAAATAATTTCAAGAAGCACAATTAAAGCTGTTAGAAAAGATGTAACCGCTAAATGCTATGGTGGAGACATAACTCGTAAGCGTAAACTTATTGAAAAACAGAAAAAAGGAAAGAAAAGAATGAAACAAATTGGTAAAGTAAATGTACCTCAAAAAGCATTTTTATCGGTTCTAAAATTAGACTAAGAATAAATAATTAGGAATTGGTTTACTCCTTTAAATTTAATTTTTATATAATTTTTTGGCGTTTTTCACGAGTATCAATTTCTTTGTTGTATTTGAAATATTAAAATACTCATTTACAAAGGTAAACTTTAATTCTAATATTTCAAAAAAGCATTGAACTTGACTCTCGTGAAAAACGCCAAATTTTTTGTACCTTATTTTACTGTATAATTTTGTCCTTTTTATCAAAGATATTATAAGAAATTGTATTTCAAAATGTAAGCCAATTTTTAACTCCTAATTCCCGTTTTATCTGAAAAGTCGGGAAAACTTTTCTTGTGACAATTAACTATATGATTTTC
>JAOZTW010000175.1 GCA_029938985.1 Bacteroidales bacterium
CATATTTTTGTAAATACTTGTTAATCATACCAACACTGTTTTGTAGGGACTATCCTTATTTTTTGCCACAAGGCAAAAAATATGGGACTTGGAAACGTCTAAATAGCATGACAATTACTAATTTAAGTTTTTCACAACAAAAAATGGGCGTTTTTCACGAGAGTTAAGTTCAAGGCTTTTTCGAAACATTATAATTTAAGTTTACCTTTGTAAATGAGCATTTCAATATTTCAAATACAACTAAGAAATTGATACTCGTTAAAAACGCCAACAATTCATTATTTTAGATTATACACTGTTTATTATTTCATTTTCATTAAAATCATTATTCTGTAATATATTTGCACAATGCTTTTCCCATATCATATCCCATTTGACACAAGCTTTTTTCAGTCCATGGTTTTCCGTCTGTTCTGGTATTCCAGTCGCACTCGTGCGTGAACGAAAACTCTATTGAACTATAACAAGGAATACCATTTTTTTCACAATCCAAGCCCGAACTATATTCGTCTGCAATAATATTTCCTTGTTTAAATTTTGTTTCAGATAATTTTGTGGGTCTAATGTTGGCGTACTGTTCATAAATGTCCCAATATCTATCAATATTTTTTTGTCTATCTGTGCCTTTGTACATATTAAAATAACAAAAAACGGGATAGGTAGCACCAGGAAAAGTTGAATGCACGTCAATAAAAACTCTATAATCATTAGTATTTTGAGTTTGCTCAATCTGACTTTTCACTTCTTTAACAGCTTTCCAATGCGACTCAGGATTCCAATCTCTATTAAAATCAATAGGTTTTTGCATTCTTCCGCTTGCACCAATTGCCACATTGTCCACGTCCATCATTGGTACTATGTGTAGAGTTGCTTTTTTTCTAAATTCTCTCGCAAGACTATCTTCCGAAATAATATAATCAACAAATCCCTCAATCATAAAATTAGACATGCTTTCAAAAGCATGTTGTCGGGCAATTACCCAAACTAAATCTTTGTTATCGCCATCGGCCACAATTATTTTTGGAACACGCCTTCCGCCCTCACTTTGTACAAGAGTGGTTGTATCAACATTTTTGTTTGAAGCAATTTTATTGGTATAGTTTAAAACATCTGAATAAACATACGGAAAACCGGTTGCAAAATATACTGTATCCTCTGTAAATATAGAAGAAATTGTTTTTTTTCTGTTATTTGATTTAGATTTTATTTTAGTCCAATTTTCTTTATCGTAGCTATAAACAGGATTTTCAGGAGCCATTACTCTGTAATCATATTTAATATCAATATTCAGTTCTTTTTCTTTATTAAAATCAAAGACTTTAAAATAAAACCAACATTTTGTAGTGTTTGTTGAAGTTTGCAGAGCAGGCATTACTACAATTGTATTTGTAGAGTCCACAATTGACAAAACGTCAATATTGCCACCTTCAAAATCTGCGTCAACTTTAATTTGTGAAAAACTATTATACACCGAAAATAATAGCACTAATGTTATGATATATTTCATATTAAAAAGGAATTAAATTTTTTAGTAAAACTATAATTTAAACTCAAATATTGATAAGTAAGGAATGATACAATTATGTGATTATAAACCAATAGATTAAAGAAATACAAATGTGTAAAAACTTTTGTATGGGTACTTATTATTTTTGTATCAGTTGGTTCAATCAAAAGAGGAATAATTCTTTTTTGATATTTTACTGCAATCTCCAATTCTTCCAAGCAACTTTTGGATACAACTGATGATGGTGATATTAAAAACAAAAATTGTCTGCTTGAACAACTCCTATATTTATCACATTTTTTAGGCTTGCTCCAGAGCTAATGTCTGTTGTTTTGTTCCAGTTTGTTATTCCATTCAGATTAAGAGTATTTTGAATTAAATTTTTAGTATCAAGGTCTTCTTTGCAAAAAGCGAGGAAAGTATTTGTAGTAAAATTGTCAATATTTTTTTTTGATGTAGCTATAAAATCTGCGTGTAAAACAGTTGGAAGACATGGTGTTGAATTTCTGCTCCATTTTCTTTATAAAAATCTTTTGTTCCCAACCATTTAAAAGCATTCTCAAAATCAACACCACTTAATAAATATTTTTTAGATTTTTTATGTTCTTCCCATTCAAGTGCACTGTCAAGATACATTGTGTGTTCTCTAACATAATCTTTTTGCAGTTCTATCAGACTACACAAACCCTCTATTCCTGCATCATAACTATCAATAAACTCCCATTGTTCTAATGGTATATTAAAATCCTCATTCTGACTAAGATATATCCAATTTAATTTATTAATTAGTGGGTGCATTTTGTCCCAACAATCGGTGGGTTCAACATGTATTATTGGTATTATTCTTTTGTTGTATTTTAGGGCTAAAATAATTTCCTTTAAACAATAGATAGAGTTTACTGAGTGTGGTGAGATTACAAAAATGAAATTACCTGCTCTTCGTATTCCTTCATCAATTTGTTGCTGAAAGTCAACGCCAAGAGGAATGTCGTTCATGTCAAACCATATATTGTAATTTTTGGCTTTTAAGGAGTTATATAATTTGCGTGCCAGTGCAATACTGTGTCTTCGTCCGTAAGAAATAAAAACATTGTTTAATAGATGAGCGTCGTAAAGGAGTGTTTTGTCTCTACTTTTTGCAGAATTTAAGTAGCTAACAACATCGTCAAGAGTTTTTAACCATATTCCACCATTTGAAGTAACAATTTTTCTAATTTGTTTTATTTCTTCAACTTGTTCTTTGGTAAAACTCTTCTCTCCATCTTCTTCCAAAAAACAAAGTATTGTATAATCAGGTTTTTTTAAATGAATCATCTACTACTTCGGCAAACGAATACCAGCCAATTAGTTTGGGAGTTAGAACATAAAGACAAAATTCACAATGTTCACGTTCATAAAGTTCTTTTTCCCAAGCTTCATCATTCCATTCATCAATAACTGGATTAAAATAATCTATTTCAAGTTTTGGAATAATATAATCCCACCAAGTTGAGTCGGACACAGTTCCTCCAAGAAATACTTTCATTTTAATTCTGTATTAATGTATTAATAAATATTGGAATTAATGGAATTTAAGAAAAAATACCATATTTTCAATCATGTATATATTACAAATAGTATTCAATTATAGACATTATTTTGTGTTCTGTTTTATCACATTAGAAAAACGAATGTACAAAGATTCAGGCTTTTGATATTAGGTTGGAAAACAGTCTTAATTTCAAAAAACTGAAACTTGCTAAATTTGGTAATTGTATTTTAGTGTGTGTTTAAATATTCTATTACCTCTTCAATTGATTGTAGCCAAGCTCCTCCATTTTTCTTAACCATTTTTCCAACAGCATTGATAGATTTTACCTGAAATTTAGAAAAACTTTTACCTCCGTCTTCTTGAATTATACAAAAAATTGTTTTAGTAGGTCTTTTATTCGAATCATCAATTACCTCTGCAATTGAATAATATCCCTTATACTTGGGAGTAAAAATATATAAACAAAAATCACAATCTTCTCGTTCTTTTAGCTCTTGTTTATATGCTTCGTCGGTCCAGGCTTCAACTACAGGATTGAAATAATCTATTTTTAATTGTGGTATAATTTCATTTCGCCATGTTGAATCGTTTACGGTACCACCAAGAAAAACTTTTTTCATCTTTTTTTTATTTTGATTAATTATTATTATAATATTAAGACAATAGATAAAATAAAATTAATTGTTTTTATCTATTGTCCATTATTTAGTGAAAATGAAATAATAAGTAACTCCAAGATACGCTGTTTTTTGTTCTTTTAATAATTTAAAAATCTGCAAATAGCGAGCTATTTAATTACTTTTTTAATTTTTAAAAAAGGGCAAAATAAACAAGTAGATTGGGATTAGTTATTTTTTCTTTTTCACTTAGGTATTTTATTTTTCGTCTCCTTCTATTCCTTTCAATTTTTTATTTAATTCAGCATCATCAACTTTATCTTTTTTGTCAAATTCTTTTAGCAACATTTCTTCTGCCTTTTTGGCAAATTCATTTGGTTGTTTTTTCACTGAACGCCATTTTTGATTTTGCTTATTAAGAGAACCTTCAACTTCTTCTACCAACATAGGGTATGCATCTTCTTCGTCATAAGGTTCTGTTCTTGTAATAAATTTGTATCTTTGTTCTTGTAAGCCCATTTCTAATGAACGATAATCTTTCCACGTTTTGTAATAGTCTTCCAAGTCAACAAGACCTTTAATTATTACAATAAGAATACCTCCAAGTGCTGCAAGCATTTGTAATACATGCGACATTGTAAAAATTGGTTTTATTATTTGTACGTCATCTATCATCATTTTTTTATCCCAAATAACAATACTTTCAAACACAGATAATGCTGCAAATATTATAAGTACAGGAATTGAAGCTGCAATAATTACTTCCCAACGTTTTAGTTTTTTATACTTTTTTTGCGACTCCGAAGCTTTCCTTCCAAAATACGTCATCTGGTCTACAACACGTTGTTCTAAGTATTGATCGTCTGTCATTGTTTGACCAACTGTCTTCCTCGGGTTTTTGTTATGTATTGCTCCTTGAAAGTCTTTCACTTTCTCATGTTTTTCTTTTTTAACATCTGGATTTTCATTTAAATCCGGATTTTCGTTTTCTGCCATTTTTTTAATTATTAGAGTTATTAAATTACATTTCGGAACAAAATTAACAATTTGTATTATAATAAAAAACTTTTTTTATTTTTTTTTACAAAAAGCAAAGGATGCAATATTAAAAACTGGATTTAAAAAAGTATAATTAGCAGTATTAGTTGTTGTATATCAGTTATTAAAAAGTTTAATTAGTTTGTTTTAACATTTTTTAATTATTTGTTGTTTTTTGACAATTCCTAAGTCGTATTTATTATAAAAATATGACTTATAAATTTATTTAATTCATATTTTAAAATAATTAGTAATTATATGTTTATAAATGCAAATTTTATGACCGTCTAAGGTATTTTTATAAATTTATGTGCTTGCATTGATATTTTCCATTTTGGATTATTTAGAATGTAATAAAAAATTTTTTTAGTTATTTTTTTATAATTACTCCATTCGGCTTGTAGGTATAAGTGACATTCGCTATTAACAAGTTTGGCATATTTTTCTGCCCAAATAAAGTCTTCGTCATCTGTAATTACAATTTTTAACTCATTGGCTTGTTCTATAATTGATTTTTGTGGTGGGGATTTTTTTTTAGGAGATAAACATATCCAATCCCACTGTCCAGTTAAATTATAAGCTCCAGAAGTTTCTAAATAAATTGTTATTTTTTCTGCTTTTAATTTAATGCAAAGTTCAGTAAGGTTATAAAGTAGCGGTTCACCGCCTGTTACAACAACTGTTTTTGCTGGATATAATATAGCCTTCTTTACAATTTCATCTATTGTGGTTTGTTTTTGAATATCAACACTCCACGACATTTTTGTGTCGCACCAATCACAACGGATATCGCAACCTGATAGTCGCAAAAAATATGCCGCTTTTCCTATGTGAAACCCTTCTCCTTGCAAACTGTAAAATTCTTCTATTAAAGGTAGTTTCATTTTTTATTCATTTATTTTCCAGTTCTCCCAAGTTTCATTTATTTCTTGACTAACATTTATCTTAGGATTTTGTTCTTTTTTATTAATGGTCAACGAGCTTGCCTGTACTTTGTTTATCAATTCATCTGCAAGATCTCCATAGGTAATGTCTCCTTTTGAATTTTGAAATGCTTTGAAAAGATAGTAAGTAAAAATTCCATGATGTTTCTGACGATACGGCAAAGATATTTGATCGCCTGAACTTGCAGAAAATACTGCAATTTTACCTTCCAACTTATTTGCTTTTGGTTTTAATAATATTCCTGAACGAGCAGACACAAGTCCTTCGTTTCTTCCGCCTCCACTAAAACAGGCATCTATAAACACAGTTACTCTTTCTGTTTTATGTTTTGTTAGGTCTTGGTAGAAATCTGCAAGTTTTATTCCTTCTTTAACCTCGTTTCCACTAATGTTTACAGGCATAATATAAGCGTCTTTTGTTGTCTCTTCGGGGTAACCATGACCTGCATAATAAACAAAAAGTTCTGCTTTCCCGCCAGATAGTTCGGCGAGTCTCACAAATGCTTTTATGTCTCGTTCCATTTCGTGTTTTTGTCCATCGTAAAGTTCAATAATATTTGTCTCAGGAATACCAAGTGTTTTGAGAGCATATTGTTTAAAAATTTGTGCATCGTGAATTGCAAACTCCACATTTGACATAGGACTTAGTCCTCGTTGATAATCTGAATAATTTTCATTACCAATTATTAAGGCATATCTGTTTTCATATTTTTTTGAACAAACAGGAATATTTTTATCAACATCAATAGTTAAAGAAGCGTCATCTATTTCAATATCATTGCTATACACGCCGTCAACTTTTACCTCGTTTACTGCAAGACTTTGAGTTTTCATTTGTAAGCCCAAAGGAAAAATTCCTCCATACTGACCTTTTGGCTCCGAAAGCTCTATTGAAATTGGTAATTCGTCGGCACCTTCGTAGAGCCAATTTACCGAAAACATAAAATTTACTGTTTTGGCTTCACCAGCTTGAAGTTTTTCAATATGTTGTACAAGAGGATATGTGTCGGTTTTTATTGCAAGAATTTTATCATCATTAATTTTAATTGTTGCTCTCACATTTTCTGCAACTCCTTGCCCTTTGTTTTGAATTAAAAGTGTTACAAGAATCAACTCACCGTTTTCAATTATTTTATTTTTATTTCCCTGTTGTTCAACTATTCCTGCTTCTATAAAAACAAGTTTTGGTGTTTTTAGCTTTTGTGTTCCAATTGTTATTTTAAAAGGTGCAGGCGGAAAACCTCTTTTTTCTGAAAAAGTAAGATTAAAAGTAACATTCCCAGTATTAATAGTTTGGTCTGCCCTAAGTTGAATTAATATTTTTTGTGTTTCATTAGATTTTATTTTGGCTATATTAATTTCTTTGTCATAAGTTATTCCAAGTCCTTCGGAATCATTAATATAAATTTTAAGATTCAAAGCACTTCCTTCTCCTTCATTTTTAATTGTAAGTTCTAAATTTGCTTTTTCTCCTGCATCAAGTAGTTTGTTGCCTGATGGTTCAATAAATTCTACTTGAGCTGTTAAATATGGTATTCCTTTTAAATCTTCTTCGGTAATATTTACATCTTCAACAACGTCTAAATACAAAGCATTTCGTTGAATACCAAAAGGATAAGTACTACCTGTTAGCGGATGAATAATATTGATATTAAAAACATCAAAAGTCATACCGTCTTCAAGCAATTGTTCCGATGCCATCACCTTTATATTGTTACTGTTTGCTTTCAAGCTTTTGGCTTCTGAAATTGGTACAGTAATATTTTGTGAAAGCTGTTCCTTGTTTTGGCTCATTGGAGTTGTAAAAATTAGAGTTACAAGAAATGTTTCATTATCGGCGTTGTAAGTACCAACGTCAACAAAATCAATTTCAAATTCTTTGTATGAATCTCTAATTTTAGTAGTTCTAACCTTATCGTCCTCTTTTACTTTATTAGTAATAACTTCTTCGTATTTGGTTTTATACTTTAATAAAATTTCACTTTTAAATTGTTTCGCTTTTTCTTGTCGTAAACTATATTCTGATGTAGTTTCAAATTCTCCTTTTGGCTTAAACATTTGAGAATCATCTAATTCTCTTTGTATATCTGCTGCATAAAAAGCCATATACTCTTCGGTGTTGTTATCAATTACGATGGTTTCTCTTGCAACCTCTACAGCTCCAATATTTACCATATTTTTACCAGCTCTTATACAAGGCGACAGATTTGTTAATGAGTAATCATTTCTTTTTGTGTTGTTAAAAAGTGGGTCTTTTGCGAATATATTTTTACCACCATTTTTAGCACTCGCATTCAAATAACCGTCTTCAATAAGTGAATAAGAAACTGTGCCTTTTCCAAAATAATTATCTTTCTGGTTGTTCCAAATTATTGAATTTAAAACAATTGGTTTTGAATTATCGTTACAATAAATTCCTTGCCAACCGTTGTCTGCAATAGTATTATTGGTTATTTTTGGATTACTAATATTATAACAATATATTCCTACATTACTGTTTTTAATAATTGTGTTGTTCGAAATTTTTGGAGCAGATTTTATAACCGAAATAGCTGTTGCTGTATTGTTTACCAATTTGCAATTATTTATAAGTCCATAAGATTCGTAAAACGAAACAGCACCGTAAAGACTTGTCATATTTACTACATTTACAACTGAGCCAGCATATTTTATTTCGCAATTTTCTAATACAGAATTTACACTTGCCGAATGAAACAGTATAATACCCCAATGACCAATATCGCCATTTCGTGTGAAAATTATTGGGGTGTTTCTTGTTCCTTTTGCTATAAGCGTACCGCTTATTTTCAACATTCCTAAATCGAAAGTAGGAAGAGTGTGTATGTTGCTTATACCTGTATTAAACTCCACTACCACACCTGCTTCTATTGTTAAAATACTATTTTGTGGAACTGTTGCCACACCTTTAATTATATATGGTGAATTTGATTTTGACCATCTACCCGAAACTTTTTGTCCATCATTAATAATTGTTTGTGAAAAAAGTTGTGTACTAACTATGATAAAGATTAATGTAAGTATTTTTTTCATATTGATAGATTAATAAGGTTTGTGTTTTATATTAATTTTGGTTATATGAGTATTTTAAAATAAAAAACAAATATATGAATTATTAATTAAATAAAGTCTTATTATAATTATTTTTTTATTTAAAAAACATTAATATATTTGTAAAAAGTTAATTCAGGGAAAAATGAAATAATTAGTAACTAAAGTTTTTGTGTTCATTTTGTGATGATTATCAATGATTTGTAAAA
>JAOZTW010000796.1 GCA_029938985.1 Bacteroidales bacterium
ATAAATCAAAATATTTTGCACTTTCTGGAAATTTAACTCTACCTTTGCAGGCGTGTTCTCGGAATTACATTTCGGGTACACACATTGTGCTGGGTGGCGGTGGTTTTTGTGGCGTGTGGTTGGTAGCTTCGCTACCAAGCAGTTACCGAGTACGCCAAGATAAAACGGAGTTTTCTATAAGCATAAACCGCAACTATGACTTTGTAGGAGAAGCACAAGCGAATCGTGTGGTCTCACAATAACAACATGGATAACATCTGTGCAAAGAGATTACAGGACGTTTTCGTAATCCGAAAACTTTGGGATATGATTAAAATCGTTGAAATTAGTTTTAGAAATCTAATCGGTGTAATTCCGATATGTTCAAAGTCACCGCAACGGATAGTCAAGGAATTATATGATTTGATAAAAGCAAACCGACACAAAAAGTTAAAAGAGCAACAACAAGCTATAACTCGCAAATTACAAGGTATTTATCAATATTTTGCGATACGTGGGAACTATAAATTCTTGAACTTAATCTACGACAAAGCCCTATTTTTTTGGTATAAAATGCTAAATCTCAGAGGTGGACGTAAAAAGAGTTACAACTCTAATGCTTTTATAGAATTTAAACGTATATTTGCACTACCAAAACCGAGAATATTGCACCAAATTTGACACTTGCGACAGACAAGCGAAACGATAGAGTGAGGAACCGTATGCGGGAATTCCGCACGTACGGCTCTGCGAGGGTACTGGTGGAGTAATCTGCCGTTCTATCTCAATTATGCACAACAAAAAAAAAGAAAAACGGAAAATCACTAAACACAGAGAAATAAAAATTATCTTTGCAATTAATAGTAGTTAATAATAATTAAAAATATATATATATAAATAAATAACTAAAATATTATAATTTAAGGAATTATGTAACCAAATTGTTTTTCTTATCTGAAAATCGCCAAATTTTACAGTAAGCAGAAAGACAGTCGTAAGGTTGCACCTGGATACTGGTGTGTCCTTTGCTGTTTTCGTTTGCTTACAGGTGTTTGGCGATACCTCAGATAAAACGTAAAACTTAAATGCTTAGGTGCACACCCTTTTTTATTCCAAAAATACTTAAATTCATGGAAAATAACAAAATACATTTTGCAATAGAGCAAAAATTAGATACAATTTTTAATGATGAAACAATTCATGAAAAATGTTTTGTTCATAAAGAACTTATCAAAAAGATAACAAGTGAAGTAGCAAGTCTATATGAACAATTGCTTGAAAAACAACGTGAAGCAGATGAAAATGAAAGATTTAAAACATCATTCTTAAATAATATATCACATGAAATAAGAACACCGAGCCACAAGACAAATAAAATCAATTAATAAAAGAATACCAATAATTGCACAAACGGCATTTACTCATGACAAAGAGAAGACATTACAAAATGGATTTGACGATTTTCTACCTAAACCTATTAGCGAACATATGTTATTAGAAAAAATTAATAAATATATCAAAATAATTTCGTAAATTTGACTATAAACAAATACTAAAAATAAAAATATGGAATTAACAATCAATATCAAAGAACAACAGAAGGTAGCATTTTTTCTCAAACTTCTTCATGAATTTAGCTATATAGAAATAATGGACATTAAAGAAGATGAAACGCCATTTCCTAACGAGCATAAGAAATTATTAGAAAGCCGTTTAGAACGAATTGAAAATAATGAAGCTACTTTTAAAAGTTGGGACTTAATTAAAGCAAAGTATGAAAAAAAAGAAATATAAAATAGAACTGTCTGACGAGGCAGAAAATGATTTTGATAATTCGTATGAATATTATGCCGACGAAAGCGAAAAAGTAGCTGATAATTTTTACAAACAAGTAAACAGTGGATTAGAAACTATCGCAAAAAATCCACAAGGATTTCAAAGAGCGTTTAAAAATGTTCGCAGATACGTAATGAAAAAATTTCCGTTTGTAATTTACTATCGAATTGAAAATATGATAGTTCAAGTGATTGCAATTTTTCACACAAGCAGAAATCCTAAAATATGGAAAGAACGGACAAAGAAATAATTATCAAGTGCATAATCGAGTAGGCGGCTGACTACATCATTGTAGCCAGTACAGCTCACACACCACCAAGCGTACGGTTCTCGTACTTGGCGGTTCGTTAAACATGAGCAGAACAGCTCTTTGCACCTGTGTACGCCAAGAGAAAACGGAGTTTTCTATAAGCATAAACCGCAACCATGACTTTGTAGGAGAAGCACAAGCGAACTGTGTTCACAATAACAACATGGATAACATTTATGCAAAGAGTTTACAGAACGTTTTCGTAATCCAAAAACTTTGGGATTTGCAGAGATGCAATGAAATTAGTTATTGAAATCTAATTGGTGTAATTCCGATATGTCTAAAGTCCCCGCAGACAGGACATTATCAAACTGTGGGTGCAAAGTCGTAAGGCAATGTATCAAGTACGCAGTGAGCAAGTA
>JAOZTW010000797.1 GCA_029938985.1 Bacteroidales bacterium
AAATAAAAATAACATCGCTTAAATTGGTTAATTATTTATTTTAATATGCCTTAAATCATTTTTCTATTTTCAGCAAATTTAATTATAGTACTAATAATTTCATCGTTGGTTAGTTTACTTTTATTAAAAACAATATCGTAAAGATTTTCAGTTTCAATACTTCCTTTAAAAAAATCATTAAATCCCTCCCTACTAATTTCATTTTTTATTACCATATTTTCGGCAGTTTTGTTATCTAATTTATGTCTGTTTTTTACAGATTCCACTCGGTAATCAAAAGGTGCAACAATTTTTATATGCAACGAAAGAGGAATATCACTCGCAATAACACAACCTGCTCTACCTACAATAATACAATTACCCTGTTCTGCGTATTTTCTAACAATTGCATAAATAGTTTTTTTAATATTGCTATCACTTGCATATTTTGTTTGCGAAAATGAAACAACCAAATCGTGAAGAAAACTTTTTTCGTTTGCACCAAAAAAATTTGCTACTTGTTTGCTACTTATATTAAGTTGTTTGGCCGAATCCTCAAGGATTTCTTTAGTAATGCAATCCCAATTATTAGCACTTCTTTTTGAAATAATTTCTATTAAATCATTTGCCGTTTTAGTAGCATAACAACCAAATTGACGTGAAATAGTAATAACAGGACCAGATGTATTAATTTTCATACGATCTTTAATTGCCTGTTTACTCATGTATTCTTGAAAAATATTTGTCATTTTTATTATCTTTTATAAGTTTAGTGAAAAAGAAAAAATAACTAAGCCCAATCTACTTGTTTACTTTTGCCGTTTTAAAAATTTAAAAATATCATTAAATAGCTCACTATTTGCAGATTTGTTAAAATTCTAAAAGAACAAAAAAACGATGTATCTTGGAGTTACTTATTATTTCATTTTCACTTATGCCGAAATTAAGGTGTTTTTCATGAGTATCAAGTTCAAGGTTTTTTTGAAATATTAGAATTAAAGTTTACCTTTGTAAATGAGCATTTTAATATTTCAAAAGTAACAAAGAAATTGATACTTGTGAAAAACGCCCTAAATAATTGAATTTTTATAACTGAAATTTATTTTGATAATCTTAATACAGGGTTTAGTTCTGCGTCGTTATACATTTTCATCTGTTTGTAGGTTTTGGCAATAATTTTTCCACTAGCCAAATCGGTCAACAATTGATTTATTGCAATAGATAAATCTTCGAATTGCTGTAATAAAATATCTAACTTAACTGTGGTTTTTTGTTTGTGCCTATCGTCTGCATCTGTTCGTTCTGTCTCTTGTTGCATGTGATAAATTTTCAGATTAAGAATAGATAATCTGTCTATTGCCCAAGCAGGAGTTTCAGTATTTATTCTGGCATCTGTCTTAATATCTGAATCTTTATATATTTCAAAAATATAATCTTCAATATTCTCCACCAAGTCGGTTCGGTCTTGATTAGACTTGTCGATGGTTCTTTTTATTTCTAATGCTTTTACTGGTTCTATATTTGGGTCTCTTATTATATCCTCCAAATGCCACTGCACAGTATCAATCCAGTTTTTGTTGAACAATAAATATTCAATAGTATTTTTGTTGTACGGATTAGGATTTGATTGACTGATATCATCTTTTATATGATATTTTTTTACACTTTCTTTAAAGATTTTGTTAAAAAGTTCTGAAGTCATTTTATTTTCTAATTATTTGTTTATAATTATCTTGGAATGTTTCACAAATGCAAATTTTTGCCTTACTTTTGAAATAGGAAAAAGACTTAAACTTTACATTTGTTAAACATATCCATTTTTTTTGATATTTCAGATTTATATTTCTGTTAAAAATAAAAACAATGCTATAATGCCTATTATTAAGGCTCTCACAATATTTCTTGGTCCATTAATTTCTTTTCTTATTAGCATATAAGCATTAAGTACAATACTTAAAGCTACAGCAATTAAGCCAGCAAAAAGGGCATAATAAGCCTTTTCTTCAAGTTGAACTTTAAGTAAAATACCAAAAACAGCTGTTGCATAACTTAGCCAAGTTAATTTGTGTACAAAGGTATTAAATACTGGTTGTTTATCATTTGTTTTTTTGTACGACATTATCCAGTAAACAAGGATTAAGCCACCAAGCGACATCCAAAGAGTCCAGCTTGCTATCTTAAAATTTAGAATTTCAACTATTTCAGACATTAATAGTATCATTCCTCCTGCAAACAAAACAGTTAAAACAGTTTCTATAGTGTCAAATTTAGAGAAAACAAAGTTTTTTGTATTATCTAATAAATTAGTCATTTCTATATTATTATATTGTTAAATTTGGTATGTTTCATTAATGGTTTTAATTTTTATCAATTGTAAAGTGCTTTGATTAATAGTTAAAAATAGGTTTCAACCTTTTTTTTGTTATTAAACTGCTTGTGGACTACTACTAAACAGGGTTTGTTCATAAAAAATAAAATCAGAAAATAAGAAGCTTATTTTCAAAT
>JAOZTW010000798.1 GCA_029938985.1 Bacteroidales bacterium
ATTAATTTTATAAATTATTGATAATCAATATAAAATGAAAGCAAAAACTTTAGTCTTTAATATGAATTTTGGAGTGTAACATACCAATAATTTTATTTTATTTTGCAAAATTACAAAATATTTGTTTAATTTGCAATATTTTCAGTGCGAAAATTCATTTTATAAAATCTTGTTTTTCAAAAAATTAAAATTAAAATGAGAATTGCTGCATAAATACCTAATAGTTTGGCTATTTTAGTGTTTTTTAAAGTAGTAAAAGAGTAAGGAATGATACAATTATTCAAAGGTTCAATGATATAAATAAGTGGCTATAAACCAACAGAATAAAGAAGTACAAATGTGTTAAAAAATTTTATATGGGTACTTAATATATGTAGTAGGTTAGAGTTACTTATTTTTTAGTTTTCACTCAGTTTTACTTTATAACGTTTAATATGATTGAGGTCATGTAGTTATATCTATTTAGGCATATTAAAATTAATAATTTAAAATGAACTTATTTTTGTTTTTTAACAATTCAATAAATATAATAATATCAAGATATTTGCATGTTTATTGATGCAGATAAAAGCAAAAAGAACAGGTTTAAATGGTTAATTATTTATTTTAATATGCCTAATATAAAATATTAAATTACTAATTTTAAAACATCACTATGCAATACAATAATTATTTAATACCAAGCAAAGGTAGTTTTGCCGAATTTACAGTAAAACAACGACTTCCTTATATAATTGGCAAAATTATTAAAGACAATAATTTTACAGAACAAGGAATAATCTCAAATTTAATATCGTTAAAAGAAGAGGTTTTAAATTGCGAGATAAAACAAATAAAATTAAATGACTATTACAACAAAACGTGGAATAATTTAATTAAAGAATACGAAAGAAGTAGTTGGTTTGAAGTTCCTTTTTTTTGGTTAGAAGCATATTTTTACCAACGAATTTTGGTTGCAGTAAACTATTTTGAAACAAAAAAAGACCCTTTTGAATATCAAAAAATAATTGAAACTGAAAATTCAATTAATTTTTTAAACGAAATTTGTCAATTTTCATTTTCTGAAAATAGCGAGAACAAATTAAACACATTATTAACTTTTTCGCTTTGGGGAAACCGTGCAGATATGAGTCTGATGCCAGATGACAGGCATGAAATAAACCATAATGAAAGCGATAGTATTATTATTAACGATTTACGAAAAGCATGTGAAATAATTGAAAAATCGAAGCAGATAGATATTATTTTAGATAATTCAGGAGCAGAATTGTTTGCCGATTTAGTGCTTGTGGAATATTTACTACGTTCTAATTTAGAGCTTGTTGTGGTGTTACATGTAAAAGAATTTCCTATATTTGTTTCTGATGCTATGGAAAAAGATGTAAACAATACAATTAGTTTTTTTGAACAGCAAACAAATAAAAATATTTCTACACTATCACTAAGTTTAAAAAATTTAATAACAGAAAAAAGATTACAAATTAAAGAAGACAATTTTTGGAATCTACCATTACATTTTACAAAATTACCAGAGAATATAAAAAAACAATTGGAAAAATCGGACTGTTTGATTAGTAAGGGAGATGCTAATTATCGCAGGTTTTTGGAAGACAGAAGATACGATTTTTTTAGTGAGATTAAAGATTTTGTTGATTATATGACATTGCCTGTTTTGCTTTTAAGAACATTAAAATCAGAAATATTAGTTGGCATAACTGCAAAAACATTATTGAAAATAGAAAAAGAAAAAGATTGGCAGACAAAAGGAAAATATGGAGTTATGCAATTGATTGATTTAAAAATTTTTAAATTTGTGTTATCTGCGTTCCTATCATTGCAAAAATTGGAACACAGATAAGGCAGATTAAAATGAGAATTGCTGATTATGCTATATTAATATATTTTTGTAGCATTTTGCATTACTTTTATATTCTCTCCCGATTGTGTAAGCACAAACAAACCATATTGTTTTGCTAATTCAATAGCTTTATTTTCAAAAGTAAAACCTGCTATGGCACCACGTATTTTATAATGGCTTTTTTCGGGAAATAATATTTTATAATTCGGAATTTGTTTTTCCACCAATTTTTTTACATCTTTTGCTCTAAATTTATATTTTACTTCTACAAGAATAACAACATCTGCATTTGTAAGAATAATGTCATACTTACCACTTACATTTATATCCATTCTTAACTTATTTGCTATTTTCTCAATCTCGTCTATTTCAATATCTAATAATTTCATATTTTTTTGAAGACTGTTATAAAAAAAGTCTTCGTCAAATTCGTCATTACTTTTGCCAATTCCACTAAACTCGTCCTGAAAGACTTGCATCTCTTGCTTTGATTTTGCCCAACTCTTTTTATTCTCAAGCTGATATTTATTGAACTCTTCTTTACGTATTTTTTCTTCTTTTATTTTCTCCTCTTCTATTTTACGCCAACGCTTTTCGTACTCTTTTATACGTATTTTTTCTTCTT
>JAOZTW010000176.1 GCA_029938985.1 Bacteroidales bacterium
ATTGGCAATATAGCCCTATTTTTTATTAACCAACACTGTTATGTAGGGACTACCAAGCGTTGTTTCTACATTCTCTGTTGTATCATAACGATACTCATGTTCATCTTTATAGTTCATGGTGTTTTTTTAAAGTTATTAAAAAAAGCGTGAAACTGTAATTTATCTGTAACCGAGGTACTGGTACACCCACAAGACAAATAAATACAGCACACGCCTATAGCATAAACTATATTCTTATTTTTGGTCTTGTAGAAAATTACCAGTTTTTCGATTACAAAAAAATAAGATTACTGTATTTCATCTTCTTATTGTCCAATAGTAGCCTATACCAAAAAATAAAACTCTATTTGATGTTCCTTCTACATTTAATTTTGCATTATTAATAAGACTGTGTTCGTAGTGAATATCAAATACCAATTTACGACTATAAGATTGTTTGATTTTTATTTCCATACCAAAAGCCACTCCAGCATCCCACCTGCTGTAAATTCTTTGGTTTACAGTGTCGTTAAACACAATATTTTCTTTAAAAGTCGTTCGTTGTTTATAATCAAGTTCAGTTTCCATACCATGAAACCAATATGCAAAAAAGGGTGCCGCATAAGCTGATATAGTAATATTTTCTCCTTCATAAAAACTTACTTTTCCCGCAATATTTATTTGAGCATAGTCATATCGTTTTTTCCCTTCTCTATACTGATTGGCATATTTTATACCCTTACTAACATATTGAATATCTGCCATAACCGACAAACCTCTTACAAAAAAATATTCTCCTGTAGCTGCCAAATGAACACCAATTTTTGGTTTTAGCGTTGATCTTATCAATTTATTTGCACCATTGGTAGAATAACTAAATGTTGAAACAGTAAAACCTGTTTTTCCTCCTATAGATAGTTGACTGTAAGATTGTTTTACACAAAAAATTATAAGAAAAATTAATATTAAATGATTTAATTTCATGAGAATTTATAAATTAAGGTTTTTATTTATAATACAAAATTACAATTTTTTTTTAACAAAAAACAATATTGATATAATTATTAATTATAAAAGTTTAATTTGTCAATAAGTGAAAATGAAATAATAAGTAACTATAGGATACGCCGTTTTTTTGTTCTTCTATTATTTAAACAAATCTGCAAATAGCGAGCTATTTAATGATATTTTAAAAATTCTAAAAAGGCAAAATAAACAAGTAGATTGGGGTTTGTTATTTTTTCTTTTTCACTAAAAATAAGAGTTAAGTTTTTTATTCAAATAAATTTTTTATTTTTGCATTACAAAATCTCATGGTAATTGTTTATTATGCAACTGTTGAAACACCATGAAACTAAATAATTTATTACTAACTCTTTAATTTTAATTTAATTATGAAAACAACATTATTTCCAATATTTTATATCTTTGGAGGTGTTTTTTTGCTATTAATATTGATGTTTTTTCTCTTTTTTGGATTTACTAAGCAAAGTGGGTTAAGCAAGACAGTATATATACATGATAAAGATGCGAAAATTGAAAACGTAGTTTATCAGCCAAAAGAAGCTTTAAAAATGGCAGAACCTTATATAGATGAACATGCAACTTATGTGTTTAAAGAAGATAAACAACTGAAAACACATATAGTTAAGCATCGTAAATGGTATTATATTAGACAAACAAATTATCCTGCTAAAACGATAAAATACTATATGAATAGTGCAATAAAAGTAAATTCCAAAACAGGAGAATTGGTTTTACCAAAAAAATAAATTATATTTTTAATCATAATAACAGACGTTTTTCATAAGTAAACTACTTACAAATTAATGTGTTATTTTGATTATTTTAAAATCCTCATTTACAGAAGTAAATTGTGGTATTTTAAAAAATCAAAATGCCTTTTGAAAAACGCCGAATAAGGAATTGTCAAAAAATAACTTCGGAAACAGCGTCATTATTTCACTATTTTTAGAAAATAAAATAAAGCCCCAAAAACAGCAAACTAACTTAACAGTTTCCAAACTTATTATTTTTCAATTCCTAACTAAATTATTTTTATTTTATGCTTTCAGACAGACAACTATTTTTGCAACATGTTGGACAAACATCAGATTATCCCTCAATGATTGAGGCAGAACGAGCCGAAGGAATTTATATTTATGACAAAAACGGTAAAGAATATATTGACTTATGTTCTGGAGTTTCGGTTAGTAATATAGGACATCGACACCCAAAAGTTATAGAAGCAATTAAAAATCAGCTTGATAAATATATGCACCTAATGGTTTATGGTGAATATGTTCAATCGCCACAAGTGTCTTATGCCAAGTTGCTCACCGAACAATTACCAGTAAAATTAAACTCCATTTATTTTACCAATTCAGGTAGCGAAGCCACAGAAGGAGCTTTGAAATTAGCAAAAAGATACACAGGAAGAAGCGAAATAATATCAATGAAAGACTCGTATCATGGAAGTACACATGGAGCATTGAGTGTGCTTGGTAACGAATATTTTAAAAATGCTTTTCGTCCACTTTTACCAGACATAAAATTTATTAATTTTAATAAAATATCAGATTTACAAAATATTACAGAAAAAACTGCCTGTGTTATTTTAGAACCTATTCAATCGGAGGCAGGTGTTGTTTCTCCCGAAAATGAATATCTAAGCAAACTTAGAGAACGGTGTGATAAAACAGGAACTTTACTAATATTTGACGAAGTACAAACAGGATTTGGACGAACCGGACATTTATTTGCCTTTCAGAAATATAATGTAGTGCCAGATATACTGACAATAGCTAAATCAATGGGTGGCGGACTACCGCTTGGAGCTTTTATTGCAGAAAAAAAAATAATGGATAGTCTGAAAAACAACCCAATGCTGGGGCATATCACCACATTTGGTGGGCATCCTGTTTCTTGTGCTGCTGCTTTAGCGAGCCTAAAAATTATTTTAGAACAAAATATTATTTCTAAAGTTGTAGAAAAAGGAGAGTTATTTAAAAATAATCTTAAAAATGATAAAATATTAAGTATAAAAGGAGAGGGCTTATTGCTTGCTGTTGAACTTGCTACAAAAGAAGATGTGTTAACATTTTCAAAAAATAAAATAAAAGTAGGCTTACTAACTGATGTTTTTCTTTTTGCTCAAAATAAATTCAGAATTGGTCCGCCACTAACTATTACTAACGACGAAATTATCAAAACTTGTAAATTGATTAATCAAACCTTAGAACTTTCAAACAAATAAATTATGTACGACATTATTGGAGATATTCACGGTTATGCCACAACCTTAGAGGCTTTATTAACAAAAATGGGTTATTCTAACGAAAAAGATTATTATCAACATAATACAAGAAAAGTAATTTTTACAGGAGACTTTATTGATAGAGGTCCAAAAATTTTGAAGACTCTTGAAATAGCTAAGGCTATGCACGATAACAATTCGGCTTATTCTGTTATGGGAAATCATGAATATAATGCTATTTGTTATAATACAAAAAATAATAATGGAAAATATTTGCGAACTCATTCAAAAAAAAATAGTGCTCAATATCAACGAACCTACACCGAACTTAGACAGCACACTAAAGAAATAAATTTTTATATTGACTGGTTCAGGACTTTACCATTGTTTTTGGAAATTGATGGAATTAGAATAATACATGCCTGCTGGGATTTTTATTATATTGATTATATAAAAAAACGTTTACCTGAAAACAAATTAACTAATGAATTTTTAATAAAATCGGTAAAAAAAGGAACAAAAGAAAACTTTGCTATACAAATATTACTTAAAGGAAAAGAAATAAAATTGCCATTAGGTCAGGTTTATTTTGATAAAGATGGGCACAAACGAAAGAAAATAAGAATTAAATGGTGGAAAGTATTACAAAATCCTACATATAAATCTTTGATTGTTAATGTTCCGTCACAAATTATTGATTTAGATATACCACAACAAGCCTTAAAATATCACAAACCATATTTGGAAAACGAAATTCCTGTCTTTTTTGGTCATTACTGGAAAAGTGGAAACCCAAAAATACTGAGCAATACTGCATGTTGCGTTGATTATAGTATTGCTAAAGGCGAAAAAATAGTTGCTTATAGATGGAATGGTGAGCAAAAATTAGATAATAATAATTTCATTTTTCAAGAAAATGTTGATAAGTAGGTAGTGTAAAGAGTTAGTTTTCTAAAATATTATTATACGAAAAGACTTTCCAATGTCTCTTATTTTTTGTTACAAGGCAAAATAAGAGACTTGGAAACATCTGAATAGTATGACAAATACTAATTTAAAGATATTTTTATATGCCTAATTATTTTTGATAATAGATAACTTTTTTTGTTTCAAAAAATTCATTTTCAAAAAAATTACTTATTTCAAAAACAGTGATTTTTTTCTTATAAACACTAATTTCATCTTCAAAATTACCACCTTTCAAATAAATAATTCCATTATTAATGTCATTATTATTTTCTTTTTTTATATTATTTTTTACAAAATTCAAAAATTTCGGAAAATTTGTTATAGCTCTACCCAAAACAAAATCAAACTTATCATTTATTTTATCAGTTCTAACAGCCAGAGTATTAACATTTATAAGATTTAAAGCTTCTTTAATTTCGTTAACAACTTTTATTTTTTTTCTAATTGAATCTATTAATAAAAAATTAACATTTTCAAACATAATAGCAAGAGGAATACCAGGAAATCCACCACCTGTACCAACATCTAAAATTGTTGTATTTGCTTTAAAATTAATAACTTTTGCAATAGCAAGCGAATGCAAAACATGACGTGTATAAAGATGTTCAATATCTTTTCTTGAAATAACATTTATTTTTTCATTCCAATAGAAATATAATTCTTGCAAACGAGCATATTTTTCAATCTGCAATTGAGTTAAGTCTGGAAAATATTTTAATATTTGTTTCATATTATAACGGTTGAAAAATGGTTGAAATTCAGTTGAAATTCTGGCATGTTTTATTTATGATTTACATTTTTTATCAGTTGCCACGAGCTTTACTCGTGGATTCATAAATAATACCTCATTTGGCACAGGGCTTTAGCCCTTTTTAATGCTCAGACAATGAAAGGCTAAAGCCCTGTCAGTTCTATTTATTAATTTTATCCACGAGCTAAAGCACATGGCAACTAAGGTGTTAAAAATTGGCTATTTTTTCAAAAAAAGTTGTCTCCATTTTTTGAAAAATACATAATATTTTTGGGAGATTAAAAAATTAGGTTCTAAAATTTATACGAAATTAAAATGAAACTAACTTTTTCCAAAACACTAAATTTTTAACACCTTAGCAAAGCCCTGAATCTGCAACGAGAGTTGCAACTATCGCACGCCCAGTAATTGTTTGATTTATAAAAGCAAAAAACAAATCCAATTTTTAACACCTTACGTGGCAACTGATAAAAAAGTACTAACTATTTTTCATTTATTTGAAACATGCAGAAATTAAATTTAAAAATGGTTGAAATTTTGTAGAAAAAAAAATGCTTGTGACTTAGTTGAAAACTATTGAATTTCAATAGAATTTACTCTATTTCTTTAACTATTGTATCCATAAACATATTAAAGTTACCAATTTTCATATCCATAGCGTCTGTTTCTTCAATTTTATTGTTTATTTTCATTCCAATAATTATTATGTCATCAATTTGTTTTTGTTTTTTTCCATTCTTTTTAGGAAATGAAATCCAATCTTTGAAAGTTTTTTCAAGAATTAATTTTTGTTCTTCCATTGGTTTATCACAAATTGAAAGTAATAATTGTTTGAAATTCTTTGTTCTAAATTTTTCGCTTTTTTTACCACCAAATTGATCTACAAAACCATCAGAAAAAGAATATATTTTATCTCCATCTTTTAATTGAAACGTTATGTGTGAAAATGGTTTTTCTTTAATATAAATTCCAATTGGTTGTCTATCTGCTTTTAGTTCTATTAATTTTAAGTCATTTGATTGCAATGAATCAATAATTTTTATTTTTTTTGTATTTGAAAATTCTTTTTTTGTTTGCTCGGTTAATCCTTTTCTAATTATGTATAAAGGATTGTATGCTCCAGAAAACAACAATTTATTTGTTTCATTATTAATAATATACAAAGCCAAATCCATACCATCTTTTTGTTCGCCTGAATCTCCTTTTTGACCAAGAGATATTTTTACACGTTCTCTTAATATATTTAAAATTTTTGAAGGATTATTAATATTTTTACTTGAAACAGTTTCGTTAAGAAACGAAGTACCAAGCATACTCATAAAAGCACCAGGAACACCATGCCCAGTACAATCAGCCGCAACCACTATACTGTAATTATGAATTTGTTTTATCCAGAAAAAATCACCACTTACTATATCTCTTGGTTTAAACAGTATAAAATGTTCATTTAAAACTTCTTTTGAATAATTTTTATCTGGCAAAACAGCACGTTGAATTTTTTTAGCATAATTTATACTCGCAACTATTTTGTCTCTTTGATGTTCCATTTCCAATTTCTGTTTTACAATCTCTTCATTTTGTGTTACTATTTCTTCCTTCTGTTGACGAAGTTCTTCATTTAGCATCATTTGTTCGTTAGCCTGTTTTTCTGCTAATTTATTCAAATAATTTTTCTTAATAGTAGAAGCCAAAATAATACCCACACTTTTTAGAAATTCTACTTCAAAATCTTGTTTTATATGTCCAAAAGGAACATACAAATTTAAGACTCCAAGAATCTCATCACTATACATAAGAGGTACACTATAATGCCCATGTTCGGTCATACCAGGCGGTTGAATATCATGTTCGAGTGTAATACGATTGCAAAATTTCATTTTCTTTTCTTGCAAAGTTTTCCCACACAAACACTCACCTGGTTTTAATAATTTACAGTTAGTAAGTATATAATCTCCAAGTCCTTTATGAGCTACCATTTCAATATTTCCATCTATATTTGTTAGATGTATTGAACCTTTTGATAAAAATTTAAGCCAATCTAAATCTAAAATAGCTTCAAGTGCTGATTGTAAAAATTGTTCAATTGTTTTTTCTTGTTCAACTATACTTTTTAGTACGTATGCAAGTGCTGCTTGAGTTTTTATTTCTTTTTGAGATGCTTCTAAGTTCTCATTTATTGTACGTATTTCTTCATTTTGTTGCAAAAGCTCTTCATTTAACATACTTTGTTGCTTAGCTTGAATTATAGATAATTTTCGCATCTCATCTTTTTTTATCATTGAAGCCAAAACAATACTTACATTTTCCAAAAATTCAACTTCGTAGTCTTGTTTTGAATGTAGATGTAATACGTATAAATTTAAAACTCCAAGAATTTCATCGTTATACATAAGTGGCACACAATAATGACCATGTTCTGCCATATTAGGTGGTTGAATATCATGTTCGTGTGTAACATGATTACAATATTTCATTTTCTTCTCTTGTAATGTTTTACCACAAAGACATTCTCCTGGTTTTAATAATTTACAATTTGTAAGTAAATATTCGCCGAGACCTTTGTGAGCTACCATTTCTATATTTCCATCATTGTTAGTGAGATGAATAGACCCTTTGGATAGAAAACTCAACCAAGGTAAATCTAAAATAGCTTCTAATGCTGATTGTAAAAAATCGTCAATTGTTTTATCTTGTTCTACAATACTTTTAAGAATATTGGCAAGTGCCACTTGTGTTTTTAATTTATACATATCAGTATTTTCCATCGAAATCTATGAGTTAATTTTGCAAATATTACATTTTTTTAATTTACTATTCAAAAAAACTGAATTAAAATTCAGCCTATCAATATATAATCTGAAAAGTCGGGAAAACTTTTCATCAATATTAAAAACAGACAATTTGCTGTACAATTTGCCGTAAAGACAAGGCATGCCTTGTCTCTACAACATATTTTGCATAAAAAATCAACGTATTTGTGTTTATTTCAGTAATATACAGAATAGTTGGAAAAACTGTTTGTCTAAATATTTAAAAATGATTAATAAAAATCAAATAGATAACTATTGCAAAAAAGTTTTCCCGACTTTTCAGATATAATATAATTAAATTTATACATTGATAGACTATCATTCTTTTAATCTTCTTTTTTCTCTTCTTTTTTATCATCGTCATCTTCTTCTTTCTTGTCATCATCTTCTTTGTCATCATCTTCTTTGTCATCATCTTCTTCTTTTTCCTCTTTCTTGTCATCGTTTTCATCTTTTTCTTCTTTGTTATCTTCGTCATCTTCTTCTTCTTCTTCGTATTCCCATTTTAGTTGGAATTCTAATTCTTCACAACCATCTTCTCTTTCGTGCTCTACACTTATTTCTGCATCAAGCGGAACTACAATTTTTTCGTTTGCTACTTGTATTTGAAACTTTTTACCTTCTTCCAAGCAGTCTGCTAATCGGCGAAGTTTATCTACAAATTGTTTTACAGAATATATTTTTTCAATGTCTCTTTCTTCTTTTTTTAATTCTGACATATTTTTTTAATTTTAATAAGTGAAAAAGAAAAAATAACTAACCCCAAACTACGTCTTTATTTTGCCCTTTTACTGCTTTGAAAAACACTTAAATAGCTCGCTATTATGCGTTTATATTCAAATTGTAAAAAAACAAAAAAAGACACATTTTTGAGCAACTTATTATTTCATTTTCACTAAGTTAAACAATCAATATACTAATTATGTTGTAAAACTTTGTGTTTTAACAAAGTTTTTTTAAATAAGTGAAAAAGAAAAAATAATTAACACCAATCTACTTGTTTATTTTATCCTTTTAAAAAATTTAAGAAGTCATTAAATAGCGAGCTATTTGCAGATTATTAACTAAAGTTTTTGCTTTCATTTTATATTGATTATCAATAATTTATAAA
>JAOZTW010000799.1 GCA_029938985.1 Bacteroidales bacterium
ACTGCAACTACAGCAAGCCCATCGCAAGAAATGGAGACATTATATTTATTGTTTATTCATTTATGCTATTTGGTTTTAATAAAAAAATAATATTTTTGGTTAAAACCAAATTAAATGTAAAAGTTTTATTAATACATATTACCCGAATGTTGGGGGTAATCCCCCAAACCCCCTGAAAAACATTTTTTATTTTGTCCGCTTGGTGTGCTTGAAGCACACTGCTGTGCAAAATCTAAAATGTTTTTTCTGCTCATTTTCTGACTACTTATCGGTGAACTATTGGCTGCGACCAAAGCGGAAACCGGAGTTGTTGTTACTGTTGGTAGGATAGTAGCTGCCACGAAGCGCAACACGACAGTACCCAGCGTAGTAGTCCCAACTGCCACCACGCAAAACACGGCCAGAGCCACTTGAAGCACCTGTTGGGTTGGTTTGTGAGCTACTGCTATAATCTCCATACCAGTCCGAACACCACTCCCACACGTTACCGCTCATATCGTAAATACCAAGTTCGTTTGGTTTTTTTGTACCTACTGCATGTGTTTTGCTTCCGCTATTACTGCTATACCAAGCATAATCTCCCAAACTGCTTTCGCTATCTGTTCCTGCCCACTTTTGGTGAATAGAGCCTCCACCTGCGGCATATTCCCATTCGGCTTCGGTTGGCAATCTGCCACCTGCCCATTTGCAATATTCGTTTGCTCCATACCATGTTACATTTACTACTGGGTGGTTTTCTTTTCCACTTACAGGTTTCCATGTAGAGCCGCTTTTTACACAGCCCCAATCGCTATATTCATATATCATAGTTTCTCCTTTATATTCTCCATCTTTAATGGTTTCGCTTCCATAAGCATTCAAAAACTTACAAAACTGTGCATTTGTAATTTCATATTTGCTAATATAAAGATCTGAGACTGTTACATCGTGAACTGGTTTCTCTTCATCTCCATCTTCGCTACCCATTTTAAAAGTTCCTCCTTTTACAAATATCATTTCTACATCTTTAAAATTAATAGTGTTTTGGTTTGTTTCAATGGGCTTTTCTTCTTTAACTGTTTCTATTTCTGGTTGTGTAGTAATAACTTGCTCGCCAAACATCTTTTTGTTTTTTTCAAGCTCTGCTTCCGAAAAATCGTTTTTTTCGGTGTAAACATATTGCAGGCTTGTCATGTTTTTCATTCCTGCTGGTAGAGTGGTTATTTTGTTCTGCTCTATATTTAATTCGCTCAAATTTTGTAGTTCTGTTATTCCATTGGGTAGGCTTGTAATATTGTTTTGTTGCAGGCTTAGGGTTTTTAGGTTTTGTAGTTTTCCTATCTCGTTGGGCAATGCTGTTAGCTTGTTGTTGTTGGCATCTAAATATATAAGGTTTTCCAAACCTGCTATTTTTGGAGATAAGGTTTCAATATTATTGCTATAAAGCCACAAAAATTTTAACTTTTTTAGTTCCCATATTTCTTTTGGTAACTCCGATAAACTGTTGTAACCCAAACTTAAATAAACCAACTCTTGTAGTTTGCCTATTTCTGTTGGTATAACTTTTATTTGGTTGTTGTGCAATCTAAAATCTTTTAGTTTTACTAACTTGCCAATCTCTTTTGGTAACTTTGTTAGTTGGTTATTCCAAATATACAACACCTCCAAGTTTTTCATATTAGATATTTCTGTTGGCAAATTTTCTATTTTGTTGTTATACAATCCAAGTGTTTGTAAGTTAGTTAACGAGCATAGTATTTTTGGATATCTTGAAATCTTATTATCATTAAGCCTCAAAACAGTTATAGTTTGTATATCTGCAAGTTGTTTGGGTAGTTGGCTAATATTATTATTTTCCAAACTTAAAGTTTGCAGTTTTGTGAGTTTATTAATTTCTTTGGGTATGGTTTCCAATTGGCAATAGTTAATAGATAAAAATTCTAAATTTTGCAATTGAAATACTATGCTTGGTATAGCAGAGTAATTATTGTTTGTTTTGGCTGTTCCACTAATATTCAAATATTTTAGATTTGTATATCTAATTATTTTTTCATTAACAATAGTATCGCCATAATTTTTTATTTCCAAACCTGTAATTTTATGATTATAAACGCTTGGTATCTGCTCAATAGAATCTACTATTATTTTTATATCAGTAAGTAAAAGCAAATTATCCATTATAGCAAAAGCACTATCAATATCTAAATCGGGGTTGCCTGTTAGGTTAATGCTTTTTATTCTTTTGCAATCTATTATACTAACTGGCAAATATTTTATATTTTTATTAGATAAATCAAGTGTGTCAATATCCTCCAATAGCCAATTTCCCCAGTAAGTTTTTTGTTGATTTTGGGAGGCTGCATTATCAAAAATTGCATACTCCATTTTTGTTTTCATTGTTTTGTTTAAGCCAAGCAAACTATCGTTTGTAGCTTTTTGTGCTTTTATTCCTGCAATAGATTTATCCATACCTTCTTCACATTGCTTTTCTACATCT
>JAOZTW010000800.1 GCA_029938985.1 Bacteroidales bacterium
AAATTCAAAAGAACAAGTTTAAATGGTTAATTATTTATTTTGATATGCCTAAGTTATTATGTTGTAAAACTTTGTTTTTTAAAATAGTTTTTTATAAAAGATAAAATATCAAGGTGTAAACCAATTATTAGTTCCAATTCATTTTTATCAATTATCACCCAATCATTAATAGTTCTTTTTCCGGTGTCAAAATTTATTCCGAGTAGCGAGATTGGTCTTTTGTCGTTGGCATATTTTAGAGTGTATTTTTTGTCTTTTATCTGTTGTAAAGCTTTTTTGGCAGATTGATTTATTTTAAATTCTATGATATTAATATTTGTTTCAGTTTTTACTACGGCATCAATTCTGCCGTCTGTGGTTTCTATTTCTACCTCAATATCAAAACCTACCATTTTTACAGAATTCCTAATTCATATAATCTATATTGAAATGCAGTCCAATACTTTCTTTTCTTTTCATCGCCATTTTTATAACTAAAAAAGCCACATTTATAGAATTTCTAAGTTCGCATAAGTCTGGCGAAAGCACAGATTTATTATATAAATCTTCGGTTTCTTGAAACAATATTTCCAGTCTTTTTAAAGCTCTTTTTAAACGAATATTAGACCTCACTATTCCAACATAATTAGTCATTATTTGCTCCAATTCTTTGTATTCTTGTGTAATAAGAATCATTTCTTCGGGTAATTTTGTACCCTCGTCGTTCCAGTCTTTTATTTTATCATTAAATTTAATGCTATCAATTAATTTTTTTGTTTCTTCCGCCGAATTGTGAGCAAACACTACCGCCTCTAACAACGAATTTGAAGCTAATCTATTGGCTCCATGCAAACCTGTTGACGCACTTTCGCCTCCTGCATACAAATTCTTGATAGTTGTTTGTCCACTCAAATTTACATTTATTCCTCCGCATAAATAATGTGCTGCTGGTACAACTGGAATTGGTTTTTTGGCAATATCCAAATCCAAATCCATACATTTTTTATATATATTAGGAAAATGATTAAGAAGTTCTGAAAAATTTAAACTGGTAGCATCAAGGTGAACATATTCATCACCTGTTAGTTTCATTTCTGTATCTATTGAACGTGCCACAATATCTCTTGGAGCAAGACTTTCTCTTTTGTCATATTTTTTCATAAACTCAACACCATCTTTTGTTTTAAGAATAGCACCAAATCCACGCATTGCTTCGGTAATCAAAAAAGAGGGTCTTTCTTTTGGATTGTATAATGCAGTAGGGTGAAACTGAACAAATTCCATATTGTTGATTTTTGCTTTTGCTCTGTATGCCATTGCAATACCATCGCCTGTGGCAATTGGAGGATTTGTTGTAACATTATAAATATTTCCTATTCCGCCAGTAGCAATATAAGTTATTTTAGAAATAATAGTTTCAATATTGTTATTTTTCATATCCATAGCATAGGCTCCAAAACATTCAATATTTTTGGTGTTTCGGGTTACTATTTTGCCAAAATGATGCTGAGTAATTAAATCCACAGCAAAAAAATGTTCTTTAATTTCAATATTTTTGTGAGTTCTCACTCGTTCAATCAAACTTCTGATAAGTTCTTGTCCTGTAATGTCTTTATGATGCAAAATTCTATGTTCTGAATGACCTCCCTCTTTGGCTAAATCGTATTTTCCATTTGGTAATTTATCAAAATTAGTTCCCAAATCAATAAGTTCTTTTATTCTTGCAGGAGCTGTAGAAACCACCATTTCAACCACTTCCTTGTTGCTAATATTTCCGCCAGCTATAAGTGTGTCTTCAATATGTTTTTGATAAGAATCGTATTCAGAAGTAACCGAAGCTATTCCTCCCTGTGCATAGCGAGTGTTAGACTCATCTAAATTTGACTTGGAGATAATACAAACTTTTCCATAATCTGCAACTTTTAGAGCATAACTTAAACCCGCCAAACCTGAGCCAATGATAAGAAAATCAATTTTTTTTTGCATAACTATTTATTGAATATAATATATTTAACAATTATTTTATTTTCACTTAGTGAAAATAAAATAATAAATAACTACAGAATACGCCGTTTTTTTGTTCTTCTATTATTTTAACAAATCTGCAAATAGCGAGCTATTTAATGATATTTTTAAAATTTTTAACAGAGCAAAATAAATAAGTAGGTTGGGGTTAGTTATTTTTTCTTTTTCACTTAGTATTTTTATATAAAAATAAATTGCAAATATAAAAATTAATTATTTCAATTAAAATAAAAAATGTATAGTTTGTTGAAATTTGAAGATTTATTCTCAAAAAACAATACGTGGAAAGACAAATCAAAAAATCATGCCAAAAAACATTAATATAACCACATTTTACAAGAAGTATTTAATTTGTGAAAAAGAAAAAATAAATAACCCCAATCTACTTGTTTATTTTGTTCTTTTAAAAATTTTAAAAATATCATTAAATAGCTCACTATTTGCAGATTTGTTAAAATAATAGA
>JAOZTW010000177.1 GCA_029938985.1 Bacteroidales bacterium
AAATAGGGGACTTGGAAACGTCTAAATAGCATGATAAGTGCAAATTTGAAGATTTAGATAACAATAAAGATTATTACACACAAGAAACATTATTTTATGTACTTAAATCTTAATACAGTAGATTGTTTATTTCTATGAAAAACATATAGTTAAGTGTTATTAGAAAAGTTTTCCTGACTTTTCAGTATATAGAGTAATATTTTTTGAGTGTAATAACCTTTTTTGTTATAAAAATCTTCAAATTTGCATTTGTCATGCTATTTAGACGTTTCCAAGTCCCCTTTTTTGCCTTATGGCAAAAAATAAAGAACGTTGGAAAGTTTTTTCGTATAACAATACTTTATATAATTAAGTCTTAATACACTACTTAATTACCCATACAAAAGTTTTTACACATTTGTATTTCTTTAATCTATTGCTTTATAATCACATAATCACATAATTGTATCATTGTACCATTGAACCATTGAATAATTCCTTTACTTATAATACAAATATATGCTTTTTTTTAATATAAAACAAAAAAACATCCCGACAAAGTTAAAAAACTTAGTCTAAGAGATTTTTTTTGTCAAACTTTGCATAGGTATCCTATATTTTTCTTTATCATTTATTAAGCGATTTGGCTGTTTCAACCATTTTTATAAATTCGGCTCTATATCCATTTACATCTACTCCTTTTGAAATTTTTGCTATATCTAATATCATATCATAATTTGCACTTCCACTATATTGAGAGCCTTTTAATAACATTCCAAAACCTGCAACTGCTGCCGAAAATTTGAAATTATTAGAGGATTTTTCAAAATCTGTGCTTTTATTAATTACTTGATGTTCAATAAGAATACTCTTTTCTTCTTTTGGTGGTTTGTAACGAAATTTTAATTTCATAATATCATTATCAACAAATGTTGTATTTGATTTATTGTTATTATTATTTTCATTTGCTGTAACTATTTCGTATATAGCCGTTACCGTATGACCAGCACCAAGTTCGCCTGCGTCTTTTTTATCATCATCAAAATCTTCTTTTGCGAGCATTCTATTTTCATAACCTATTAAACGATATTCTTTTACATACAAAGGATTAAATTCAATTTGAATTTTAACATCTTTTGCTATCGTGAACATATTTGCACGCATTTCTTTAACAAAAACCTTGTCGGCTTCTTTAATGTTATCAATATAAAAATAATTTCCATTTCCTGCATTACTAATTTGTTCCATTTTCCCGTCTTGATAATTTCCCATTCCAAAACCAAGAATTGTAAGGAAAATTCCGTCATCACGTTTTGTTTCAATTAGTTCAACAAGCTCTTTATTTGAAGATTGTCCTACATTAAAATCGCCATCTGTAGCAAGAATAACTCTATTATTTCCATTTTCAATAAAATTTTCTTTGGCTATTTTGTATGCCAAAATAATTCCTTGACCTCCAGCAGTAGAACCTCCAGATGATAATTTATTTAAAGCTCTCTTAATTTTTTTCTTTTCCGACGCAGGAGTAGAAGGTAAAACCAAACCTGCCGAACCAGCATAAACTACAATTGCAATTCTATCATTTTGATTTAATTCATCAAGTAATTTTTCAAAAGACTTTTTCAGTAAAGGTAATTTATTTTCACTCCCCATAGAACCAGAAACATCTAATAAAAGCACAAAATTTGAAGGTTTAATATCGTTATAATCAAGTTTTTTGCCCTGTATTCCAATATGAATTAATTTGTTTTCTTTATTCCAGGGGCATTCGGCTATTTCGGTATTAAACGAAAAAGGGTGTTGTCCAGTTGGATTTTCATAATCATAATCAAAGTAATTTATCATTTCTTCAATTCTCACAATATTTTGTGGGGGCAATTGATTGTAGCTTGTTAGGTAACTCCTTATATTTGTGTACGAAGCATTATCTACATCAATAGAAAAAGTAGAAATAGGTTTTTCCGAAGCATTTAAGAACTCATTTTCGTATATTTTGTCTGGTGTTGGTTCTATTAGTGTGTCAGAATCAGTTGGAGCAACATCAGGAATTGGGTTTGGATTTTGATTAGCTTCTTCTTTTTCAACAACAGTTTTATTATCTACTTTGACTTTTGAAGTATGTTCAGCCTCATCGCTTACATCGTATGCAATATTATCAGTTCTTCTACCTCCATCTTTGCTTTCCTGAGCACCGCAGGAAAAAAGAAATATAACTATAATTGTTAATATAATTTTTGATGTTCTTAAATTTTTCATAGTTTTAATTTTTCAATTTATAATAAATTGTGAAATAATGACGCAATTTCAGAACTTATTTTTTAACAATTTTTAAGTTATTTGAAAGTTCAATAAATTGAGCAACAGATAAATGTTCTGGTCGCTTAGTTAAAATATCATTAGGAATATTTGTAATATCAAATGTATTTTTTAAAGTATTTCTAAGCATTTTTCGTCGTTGACCAAAAGTTTGTTTTACTATTCTTTTAAATTTTTTATAATCCTCAACTTTATAATTTTTTTTTGTTTTCGTCAATCTTATTACAGCTGATTTTACTTTTGGTGGCGGGTCAAAAACATTTTCGCCAACAGTAAAAAGATATTCAATATCATAATAAGCTTGTAATAAAACACTTAAAATCCCAAATTTTTTAGAACCATGATCCGCAGCAATTCTTTCGGCAACTTCTTTTTGAATCATAAAAACAGTTTGAGCAATAATGTCTCTATTTTCTATTACTTTAAAAAAAATAGGTGCAGAAATATTATACGGAATATTACCAATCACAACCAACGGATAATCGTATTTTTTATCCATATCATATTTTAAAATATCAGTATTTTCAATTTTATTTTCAACATCAGGAAGATAATTTTTTAAATATTCAACAGCCTCAATATCAAACTCTACAGCTGTTAAGTTATACTCCTCTTTTTTAATTAAGTATTTTGTTAAAATACCTTTTCCGGGTCCTATTTCTATACATTCTGTTTTTTTTGCTTCTTGTTTAAAAGTTAAACTTTCTACAATTCTAATTGCAATATTTTCATCTGATAAAAAATGTTGTCCAAGATGTTTTTTTGTTCTCATATATATTCTATTTATAATTTTTGGGTTTTATTTGGCTACGTTTCATTAGTGCAAATTTTTATTTTACTTTCTTAATTTCAAAAAGCGACATTTTTGAGAAACATAGCATTATTTATGTTCTAAACCACCATCTAAGTCCAAAACGAAAAAAGGTTTCTCTTGTATGATAGTGATTCACAGAATAATAGTAATCTTGAAGTAGCTGTGCGTTAGCATGTTCATATTTGAAAAACATTAAAGTAGTCTTAAGTTTAAAATTCAAAAAAGCATTTACAACAGGATAATTTGCTGTATTATTTTCCGAATTTATATAAAAAATACCAGTTGATGGGTGATAAGAATATGCTTTGTAAGGCGTTGAATAATATACATCTACACCTGTTTGTATTTTTAATACTTTTTTTCCTGCATAAGAAAAATAAAAATCTACATAAGTTGAATTTTGTATCGCCAAAGCTGGTAAATTTAGAATATCGTTTGCTGTATTGTATTGATAACAAATTTTATTGTCAAATACAAAAATTCCAAGTTTCATACGTTTACTCAAAATTATGCTACTCACATTTATAGGTTCTATATACTGCTGTGGTTCAGCAAGATTATCAAAATAAATATAATTACTTATCAAACTTGTATTTACATAAAAATTAAAAAAATATTTTGGAAGTTTAAAAGAAAACTCAGCCATAATATTGCCCTGTTTTTTAAAATCATTACTCCACTGGTCGTGATTTCCATTATAATTTTGCAAAAAATATCCAACTTCCGACCTCAAATATCTACCTTTTAAATTTAGATTTGCAGTTGTGTCCGAGAGAAATTTTAACTGCTGTTTTAAAGTGGCAGTTAAATCTAAATCCCCAATTTTTACACCTTGAATATAATATTTTAAATAAAAATTACTTTCAAATTTTTTAATCTGAAATTGTGCTACACTTGTTGTTATAAAAGTATTGTGTTGATAATTAGATTTATTATTGAAAAAATAATCATTGAAAAGAAAAAATTTATTTAACTCTGAACTTATGGCAATTCTGTTTTTGGATTTTATTCCCAGAAATTTATCGGTTAAAGTTCGCAGATGAAACGTATTTAATGTTTGGGCATAATATACCGAATCGTATGTAAAATCGTCTTGTAAATAGTTGTTGGAATAAAAATTACCAGTTGAAGTATTTTCATAATATTTTCTATGAAATCCTTTTATATTAAAAATGTGTCCCACTGCAAAACGAGCTGTGAACAAAATGTTAAAAACCGTATCGTTTTCTTTTACGGTTTTTTTTGAACCAAGCTTATATTCCTGATTTACATACACGCCAGTATTAATCATTTTACTTCTTACATCGTTCAGATAGTAGCTTAGTTGGTCTCTTCTAAACTCTTCGGTTGTATCAACTGTTCCTCCGTTTTCTATTATTTTTATCCTATTTGAATAAAAATTTGCATGTACACTATATCTCTCATCAATTCGACTAAACCATGCGGTAAAATTATTTTGAGCCGAGTTTTGAGTTGTAACTGGTTCTTTTGAAGTTGTTAAACTATAATTTACACCAATATTTGTTTTTTCGTTTAAGTTTTGAGTATGAACAAGGTCTATAAATATTTCTTCCACAACTTTGGGAGTTGTGGTGTACAAAATATTTGTATATGGTTTGTCTGTTTTGTAATATTCAAATTTATGAGGTTCAAACATAACAGTTTGATAATCTGAAATAAAGAAAAAATCTTGATAAAGCATTTGTGGTCGCAAAGCAAAAATATTTGATAGCCTTGGGGAACTCAAAGTTGCTAAATCATTGTTAGAAAAACTATTACGGTCGTCAGGGTGAAATATTTGAAAACCGTACAAGGAGGTATCAATTTCTTGATATTCAAAATTGTTAAACTTGTCAATTTTCCAAAATTCAAGATTAATTTTTGTTGTGTCAAATATACAAGATTGTGAATACAAACTTGTTATACTAAAAAATAATATGCCAAAAAAAAATGTTTTCATATACAAAATTAGTTTTTTTTCTTATTTTACAAACAAAAACAATTATAATAATTGTTAAATAATAAAACACTTACTAATAATACCAATTTATTTGTTGTTAAAATAAAATTTTAAAACTTTATTATCATATAATATAAACCTTATTTATTAAATATTAGTATTTTAAAATTGAAAATATATAAATGGTTGTACATCTTGATTTTGAAACTGTACCACAAGTTGCACCGTAATAATAAAAAGTATAAGCTTTAATATATAAGGTGATTTTACATAATATTCAATTAATTTTTCGTTCCATTTGTTTGGTATTGTGTGCATTAAAAAACCTATAACAACAAAAACAACCCAAGTTAATCTCACTTCTACAAAATGTTTTGCAAGAGCCAAACTAAAATCTGTGAAAACATTTTTAACCATCATCCACGACACCATAAATGCGTCAATAGTTTCAGTTTGAATTATATCTGTAGGAACTCCATCTATTATTTCAGTTATTGTTGTGGTTTTTTCAATATTTGTGGCTCTAAAAAATATCCATAAAAATACTACAAAATGAAAGGTAACAAACCAAGAAATAATTTTGACAAAAATATTGTCTGGTAATTTCCCAAGTAGTTTACCTGTTGCTTTGTGTACGGCAAGTCCAATGCCATGTAAAGCTCCCCAAAACACAAATTTCCAGTTAGCACCATGCCAAAGCCCTCCTATTAACATTGTGAGCATTAGGTTTATATACTGCCTAATTTTTCCTTTTCTGTTTCCGCCAAGCGGAATGTAAATATATGTTTTTAGCCATGTTGAAAGCGAAATATGCCAACGTCGCCAAAAGTCTGTTATATTTTGTGCCTGATATGGAAAGTTAAAATTTATTCCTAAATCAAAGCCCATTATACGAGCCAAGCCAATTGCCATGTCCGAATATCCAGAGAAATCAAGATATATTTGAAGAGTGTAACCATAAATTGCCATAAGGTTTTCAAAACCACTGTAAGTATGTGGAGCGGCAAAAATTAAATCGTTGTATTGTGCAATATAATCGGCTATTACTGCTTTTTTGAAAAGTCCAATCATAATTAGCCAAACTCCTGTATATAAAGCGGTTTTACTAACAATTCGTTCTTGTTTTAATTGTGGCATAAAGTGATGTGCTTTCACAATAGGACCAGCTACAAGTTGTGGGAAAAAGGATAGAAAGAAAGCGTAGTCTAAAATATTATTTGTAGGTTCAAGTTTTTTCCAATACACATCAAGTACATAACTAACAGATTGAAAGGTGTAAAAAGAAATTCCTATTGGTAGAAAAATATCAAGAGGAGAAAAATTGCCTTGAACTATTGCAGAAAAATTGAAAATTATAAAATTAGTATATTTAAAATAGCCTAATAAAGCCAAACTGGGTATTACCCCCATAATCATCCAAAAAATTCTCCAAGATTTTTGTTTTGCTTTATGTAGCAAAAAAGCAAATGAAAAGTCTGTTATTGTGGTAAGTACAAGTATTAAAAGATATATTCCACTTGATTTATAGTAAAAAAATAGGCTAAATATTATTACATAAATTGGTACAAACCATTTGTTTTTACTAAAAATTGAATAAATTACAATAAATACTATAAAAAAAAGAAAAAATGCTCCACTGTTAAAAAGCATCGGTTTTTCTGGATTGTAAATAAAAAGTTCTAATAAGTTTCTCAATAGTTCCATGTTGCAAAATTATAGAAATTATAACATTAGGCAAAAAAACTGTAATTTATTTTTGCAAACAATAAAATTTATTAAAAATTAATTTTGAATAATAATTATTAATAAACTACCATTTTAGTTACTATCTCTTTCTTAGCCAAATCGTTAAACCGTATTATTATTCCTGTTTGTAGCATTAATAACTCTTGTTTCACTATCGATGAATTTACTTTAACAAATAAAGTTTTATCATTTATAAATATTTTTTCGGTTTTGTTGGCAACAGCTGTTCCAATTATATCTTCCCATTGTTTAATTACAGATATTTCATTAATTTTTTTTTCAAGCCCCATAGCTTTGAGGTAAAGTTTAATCGCCTGTCCTAAGGTTTGTGTGTGTTTTCGTCTCATTATTTTGTGTGTTTATAAGGCATATTAAAACAAATATTTAACAATTTAAATTATTATACCTAATTTTGTAATTCTTTTTGAGTTTTTTTTGGCAACTTACTAATAACTAAATTGTATGAATCTTTAGTCCATTCTAAAATAAGTTTATTCGGAATTGTGCCATCAACAGTTATGGTGTTCCAATGTTTTTTGTTCATGTGAAAACCTGGGTTTACGGCTTGGTATTTTTCTCTTAATAAAATTGCATTTTCTGGGTCACATTTTAAATTTATAGAAGCAAAAGTTTCTATATTTGTTAATGCAAACATTTTATTTTTGACTTTAAAAACCAGTGTGTTTGCATCAAAAGGCAAGTCTTCACTTGTCGCTTTTAGTGATAAACAAAAATTTCTATATTCTTCAATATTCATATTTATAAAATTTAATTCGGTTGAAATATGGGTATTTTTCATAAATGCAAAAAAGTAGTTCACACTTTTTTGTTCGTTAAAAACCTTATTTTTTAGACTCTTATAGACAATTGAGGTTTTATTTGTTTTTGCTCCAGTGGTACAATATATTGAAAGAAAGTTGATTAAACGCACTCCAGCGAGATGCAGTAAAAAATCACGCCTTTTGTGCCATCAGATTATAGTAGCCCATTGGAGGTGTAATATCCTTGTTATCTATTTGTTATATAGTTGTTTTACTCCATTTGTGCAATAAAATAGATAAAAATATTTGCTATTTGAAAAGGTTATCCAAAAATAAATAGTACTTGATTATGTATATGAACCAATATAAAATATATGCAGAGAAAAACAATTTAATCTTATAAATTTCTGTTTATGTTATTTTGTTAACTTATACTCTATTAATACAAAGTCGATAAGTTGTTTATCTTTAAAAAGTGGTGCAATACTATTTTCAAAATTGTTCCATATTTGTTTTTGCAAAGCAGAATATTCGTTTTGTGAATTAGCTCCTTTTTTTACTTCTTTAGCAAACTGTTTGAGTTTATCTCTTTGTTTTGAATTTGTTAAAGTATAAAGTGTTAGATATTTAACAAGATTTGTTATTTTATCATACTTCTCTTTTCGTCCATCTTTCAAATTGCCTCTGTTAAGTTTACAAATATCTATTGTAGCTTTTGCTCTTTCGTTATTGTTTTTTGCAATAATTCCACCTTCTGTTTCACTATATTCAAAATAGATTTCGGGATTGTCAACATCAGGATTAATAATTTGAGGTTCTTCAATTTCGTTTAATTTTTCAATATCAATAATTTCAATATTAGTATTTCTTGTGTTTTTTATAGGGAATTTATCACTCTTATTAAGATTACAACTACTACATGAAGCCAATAAATTACTCCACTCATAAGCTAAATATTTATATTAAGATTTAGGTCTATAATGCTCTGTATCTGGTTTGTTTTCGATACTTTCGCAATATGCACATTTGTTTTTATATGTTGATTTTAAGTTCAATTTTACATCTTCTGCCGAATAGTATCTACCAGATGTTTTAACTTTATTTTCAATAAATTTTATGTAATGCTTTTTAAAACTTTCGTTTGATAAACTTATAGGAATATTATCTGTATTTTTGTTAATCTTAATCATTTTTGCCCCCCTCCATCATCAGGGCTGTTGCATGCTTATATAAAATTAACTTTCAATATTCAATACTGAATT
>JAOZTW010000178.1 GCA_029938985.1 Bacteroidales bacterium
TCTGGAGAAATTTATAAATTATTTAAACTAAAACCAAACCATTATGAAACAGATAGTATTTAAATTATCAATATTTTTTTTACTTCTAATTTTCTGTTTACCAACATTCAGTCAAAATATTGAACATAATTTAGAAAAATATTGGTATTACCGAGAACGATTTAGAAGGCAGTATATTATTGTAGATGACCCAAATCTGCCTGGTACAAATTTAGTATTGTCAAGAATGAATGGTATGATTATTTGGCATGATGGTACAACAATGTTTAATAATGGAAATGAACTTCCAAGTGTTAGCACAGGAGATGCTCTTTTTCATCATGGTGAGTATATTGCTGTACTTGCATCAGAATATCGCTTGCTAAAAGATGCAGGACAAGATTATTCTCAAACACTTACTGAACTTTATTATGCTCTCTATACTATTGAAAGACTTGACTTAACTGCTGAAAGCTTTTTAAGAATGTCGGTTCATGAGCCAGACAATTATGATATAAAATACTATAATGACCCAAAAGGTGAAGATTTTCAATTTAATCAAAAACAAAAAATTTATCCAAGCGACTTAAATGGTTTTTTTTTAAGAAATGATTTTGATGGTCCAAAAAGTGAAGACGCAAGTTTAAACAATAATTATTATAATGCTTTAGATTACAATGGAGGCTTTATTAAATCGGACAATGGATTTGATAATACTGGAATTGATGTTGGATATGTAAGCAGAGGACTTCAAAAAGAAGTAAAAATGGATAATTATACTGTAGAAAGTAGAGATATGATTTGGGGCTTAATGTATGGTTTGGCACTTGTACACAAACTGGTGGACGAACCTACATTATTTGCAAACATAGAGGGAGAAATGATGACAATTGATGAAATGAATAAAAAAATTACATACAGAATAGTAGATTATTTGTATAATTTATCAAAAGGACTACCCACAAGAGCATGTACAGAATGGGAGGCTTTAACGGGAAATTGTATAAAATGTGATGGAGAAAAGTGTTCTTGGTTCGCTTGGAAGTTCTGGATGTGTGATATTGAGTATGAACACTTATTGACATGGAATTTAACAAGTCCTATTTATGGAGAGGAGACAAAATTTAAGAATGATTGTTTCAATCCAATAAACGTACCTGAAAAACAAGGAGGTTTAGTTAGTGATCACTTTTCCTATGCTTTTGCCGAAGCAGCAGATATTATTACAGATAAAGATTATGGAACATTACATAATTCACTTTCTTTATACGGTAGAGTCGCTTTTAGAACTTATCACAATATTTCATGGTTTTTTGACGAAGATGTTCGATTTGGCTATATTAGTATGCTATCTGTTACTAATCAATTTGCGGGTATTAATGCAATGGATTATCTTATGTTTGAGAGTATACTTCTTTATTCTGAATATTGGAATAAAAAAATCCCAATATCTTTTCCGTTAATATATCAGGTTTTACATGGAGAAGATGCAGATCCAATAACATACGGCAATGTTTATACATTATATTCAGAGTTGATTGTGGCTATGTTAGACGAATCTAACGATTGTGGTATTTGGTTCATAGAAGATAATACTTCAAATCCTCATCTTTGCTCTGATGATTATTGGATAAAATGTGATTATACAGGAGGGGCTACTGATCACAGTGGTTTTAGAGACTGCTTGGATTACATGCTACTGCACAATATGTATTGGCTTAATTATCTTAATGAATCTGATAAAAGTATTACAGAAGACTATCCTGTTTGTTATGAAGAACAAGAAGATTACTGTTATGGTAACAAGAATAAACCAGCAACAATTAATGCTACTAACAGCATTTATGCAGCAAATACACTTGCAGAAAATGCAGATGTTACATATAGTGCAGGTAAAGAAATTGAACTTGGAGACGGTTTTGAAGTTATTGAGGGTGCAGAATTTGAGGCAATAGTTGGAAATAAAAAAATTATATATGAATATAAAAATTTTAATCCAGCATGTGATTTCTCATTTTTTGGCGATAATTATTTTCCTGAAAAAAACACTGATAATAACGATAATGAATGTAACAGCTATCCAAAAGTTACACAAGAAGAACAACAAACAGATACAATCAATGTCTGCTTGGTAGCAAACACAGAATTGAAAATTTATCCAAGTCCAACAACAGGTATATTAAATGTAAATTTATCTGAAAATAATGATTTTACTTTACGTTTATTTAATACCAATGGTCAACTTGTTTTGCAAAATAATTACTATGAGCAATCATCATCAAAACTCAATTTGTCAGATTATAGAACAGGAATTTATGTTCTTGAAATTACAATTAATAATACAATTTATACTGAAAAGATAATTATCCAATAAATTACTGGACACTCCTAAAAACCCAAAACTTTGCCTTATACATAATTATTAAAACACTCATTTACAGAAGTAAACTCAAAACTGTAAGAATTTTGAAAGCCTTGATTTTTGAGTTTTTAGGAGTACCCATAATTTTACTTTAGCTAACTAAAGCATTCAGTTTTAAACACTTTTTATCTAAAAGTGTAAATTAATATTTAAGATAGGAGTAAAAGGCGTGGATTCAGAATAAACTATTTCATCGTTGTAAGGCATGTTAATAAAATTGTTGTATTTCACATTTTCGGTATTCAGCATATTTAGTATAGATGCCCCAAAATGAACATTAAATCTTTGGAAATTAAGTTTGTATAGCACAGCAAAATCAAGCCTGCTGTAAGGTATAAGTGAGTTTTCAAATTTTTTGGTAAACTGCAAACCAGAGCCATATACATAATTTATAGAAAACCACCACCTACCAGACGTACCAAGCGAGGCAGAAGTAATAGAAAACGGATTAGACCTTGGAGAGTTTAATGCTACACTTTTGTTAAAAATAGAAGAACTCACCTTATACATTATAGAGCAGGAAAAAAGAATAAAACAACTTGAAAACAAAAAATAACTATGAAAACAAAAAAAGCAAAAATAATAATTATTAGTATTTTAATTTTGACGATATGCTACACTGGTTGTATGGAATTTTGGTTAGGACCAGAAGAAGAAGAATCTGAATATGTAGGAGATTTGTATATTCCAGATAGTTTAAAATTTCCTCATAAAGATGGAGATACAGTAATTTTTACTTCTTCTAAAGATGCAGACCTGCTTGATACTTTTATAATAGAAACATATTCATATTTACACCCAATTTTCAACAAAGATGCAACAAAACAAATTGGAAATGAAGAAGTGTATGTTTTGATTTATAAAAGAGAAGAGGCTTATTGGTTTAATTTGAAAATTTATTATGATACCGAAGAATCAATATGGGAGGGTATTGAATTAACACATGGAGCGGTAAATCAACAGTTTTGTGAAACAGATGGAAATTACACTACTATTGGAGATTATACTATTGGTAATAAAACCTACCATAATGTAATATACACAGAAGCATGCACCGTTTTAATGTTTGATATTTATAGAAACATGGAATACGGCTTAATTAGCTATACTACCATAGATAACGAAACATTTTATTTTCATAAACATATTCCTATTAATCTACAAACAAAATGAAAAAACTATTTTTAATTTTATTAATTTTTATTTCTATTTCTACATTGTTTTCGCAGTCTCCAGTTGAAAATCAAAAAAAATATGATTATTTCCGCCAACGATTAAGAGATGATTTTGTGGTGGTTGATCCCACAAACCGACAAGGCACAAATATTCCTGTGGCAGTAAGAAATGAATATGGAGCATGGCTTGGATATGGAGAAAACACATATAGAGATTGCATAGCTGTATATATGATGTTGTTATCTACCGAGTATGCCAAAAACAAAAAATATGGACTTGACAATACATTAACTTTAAATGAATTATCATATTTACTAATAGCTGTTGAACGTTTGGATGCTAATGCAGAAAAATATTTTAGAATACACACCTTGGCGAATTTAATGCTACACTTTTGTTAAAAATTGAAGAATTTACATTATAATTATAGAGCAAGACAAACAAATGAAAAAAATGCAAGAAGATATTAACCTTTTAAAACAAAAATAACTATGAAAACAAAAAAAGCAAAAATAATAATTATTAGTATTTTAATTTTGACGATATGCTACACTGGTTGTATGGAATTTTGGTTAGGACCAGAAGAAGAAGAATCTGAATATATAGGAAATCTACATATTCCAGATAGTCTCAAGTTTACTTATAAAGCTGGTGATACAGTAATTTTTGCCTCTTTGCAAGATGCAAACATGCTTGATACTTTTAGATTAGACACAAGCTCGTATATGCATCCAATTATTAATGACAATGGAACAAAAAAAATAGGAACGAAAGAAATATTTTATTTAAGCTATAATAAAGAAGATGCTTATAGGTTTTCACTATGTATTTTTTGCTCAACTGACACAAGCATAAGTGAATATATAGGTTATAGCCATACAACATTGCAACAAAATCGTTGTGATACAGATGGAAATTATACCAAAATTGGAGATTATGCTATTGAAAATAAAATCTACCATAATGTAATATACACAGAAGCATGCACCGTTTTAATGTTTGATATTTATAGAAACATGGAATACGGCTTAATTAGCTATACTACCATAGATAACGAAACATTTTATTTTCATAAACATATTCCTATTAATCTACAAACAAAATGAAAAAACTATTTTTAATTTTATTAATTTTTATTTCTATTTCTACATTGTTTTCGCAGTCTCCAGTTGAAAATCAAAAAAAATATGATTATTTCCGCCAACGATTAAGAGATGATTTTGTGGTGGTTGATCCCACAAACCGACAAGGCACAAATATTCCTGTGGCAGTAAGAAATGAATATGGAGCATGGCTTGGATATGGAGAAAACACATATAGAGATTGCATAGCTGTATATATGATGTTGTTATCTACCGAGTATGCCAAAAACAAAAAATATGGACTTGACAATACATTAACTTTAAATGAATTATCATATTTACTAATAGCTGTTGAACGTTTGGATGCTAATGCAGAAAAATATTTTAGAATACACACCTTGGCGAATTTAATGCTACACTTTTGTTAAAAATTGAAGAGCTTACACTATATATTATTGAACAAGACAAACGAATAAAACAATTAGAAGAAATTAACCAAATAAAACAAAAATAATTATGAAAACAAAAAAAGCAAAAATAATAATTATTAGCATATTAATTTGCACGATATGCTACACAGGTTGTATGGAATTTTGGTTAGGACCAGAAGAAGAATCTGAATATATAGGAAATCTGCATATTCCAGATAGTCTCAAGTTTACTTATAAAGCTGGCGATACCGTAATTTTTGCCTCTTCGCAAGATGCTGATATGTTTGATACCTTTAAGATAACAACACATTCACATCAAACTCCTGTTTTTAATGATGACGTTACAAAAGTAATTGGACAGAAAGAAGTTTTTTATTTGAGTTATCAAAATAAAAGAAATCAATGGTTTTCTTTAATAATTTATTATAATACAAAAGAAACGATATTGGAAGAAATAAGTTACACTCATACAACCCAAAATCAACAAAGATGTGAAACGTACACCTATTTTTCAAAAATTGGAGATTATGCTATTGAAAATAAAATCTATCATAATGTAATATACACAGAAGCATGCACCGTTTTAATGTTTGATATTTATAGAAACATGGAATACGGCTTAATTAGCTATACTACCATAGATAACGAAACATTTTATTTCCATAAACATATTCCTTCTAATCTACAAACAAAATGAAAAAACTATTTTTAATTTTATTATTTATTATTTCTATTTCTACATTGTTTTCGCAGTCATCAGTTGAAAATCAAAAAAAATATGATTATTTTCGCCAGCGATTAAGAGATGATTTTGTGGTGGTTGATCCCACAAACCGACAAGGTACAAATATTCCTGCCACAATTAGAAATCAATACGGAGGATGGCTTAGTTATGGAGAAAACACATTTAGAGATTGTATAGCTGTATATATGATGCTGCTATCTACCGAATATGCCAAAAATAAAAAATATGGACTTGATAATACATTAACTTTAAATGAATTATCATATTTACTAATAGCTGTTGAACGTTTGGATGCTAATGCAGAAAAATATTTTAGAGCCGACTTAGATGGAATAGACACAATAGGTATTAATTTTTGGACAGAAATTGATGAATATAAAGAACCTGGTGACTTAAACGGTTTTTTCCTTCGCAATGATGTTGATGGAGATTATAATGAAACTGGAGGACATCCACATAGAAAATATCCAAGAGATTCAACAAGATTTGTGTGCAATTACGATGACTTCAAATTGAAATATGCAGACTATTATGAATATAAAGTAGGTGGAAATATTTTTGGTGCATCGCCTTTCGTCCATTCAAAATTTGCAGGTGTGGGTGTAGAAACTAATAACCGAGCCGTAATGAGTCAAGACGAGGCAGTTTGGCTTTTTTATGGTTTGTCAATAGTTTCAAAATTAGTAGATGATAATAAGCATTTTATAGATACTGAAGGAGCGTCTGTTACCATAAGAGAATGGTGTGGTAAAATTGGTTACCGTACCTTAAGGGCACTTCATCATCATGAACCTTATCGCTTATGGCAAATTAAAAATCCAGTAGATGGAGAGTTAATCAAAGAAGGTAATGGAGGTATTACATATATTTTCAGTGTTGGTTTTGAGGAAGCAACAGTTTATCTATTAAATTTATCAGGAACCTTAGAAGCCAATGCAGGTATTGCTTGGATACGTTATCAACAAACAACTGGAATATTGCAAAATACTTATTTTCTTAGATTGACTGCTTTCATGGGGGCTATTGGTAATTCGGTTATTAATACAGATATAACTCCGTGGCATCCCAAAAAAGAAATGCCTTTGACCTTAGGTATGATAGGTGGGTTTATATCCATGAAAAAGTATATTAAACTTATGAGAAAATCTCAAAAAGATAACAATGTTTTATCATTTGAATATTATCCTTTGTTTTGTTCAATATTGCAAGACAAACCAATTGAAGATAATTGGAAACACTTAAATAATTATATATCTTATAATCAATATAAAGACAGTATTTCTATGTTACTTGATGTTATACCAGAATGTGGAAGTTATGATTTTCCTGATAAACAGGTTTTTTCTGATCCATACTGGATTGGAAGTAGAATTACTGGAGGACATCCACCTCGTTCTATGTCTTTTTGTGAAAAACATCCACATACAGGTATTTGCTCAAATATGGATTATATGATTTTGTTTAATCTATACTACTCATTATTAGAAGATGAATTACCTGAAGATAATTCGCAATTAATTGCAAATTCTAATCATCCATTAAATGGTATTTTTTCTCCAAATGGCTCACACTCGGCACCAGCAACATACACAGCCAATAATTTTTCTAATTTCAATACCATTTATTCCAACGGTAATGTAACACTAATTGCTACCGATTTTATTGAATTATTACCTGGTTTTGAGGTTAAAGCAGGTGGCAGTTTTACCGCAGAAATAGGTTCTATTTACAAACCAGATTGTGATTTATGGAATGTAGATGGTAGTGGTCCCTGTCCGCCTGTTGAAGAGAAATATACAACAGATATTAACAATAATGAAACCGAAGCAGACTTGCTGAAAGAAGCAGAAATAATTGAAAACACTTGTTCAACAGATTCTTTAATTAAATATACAGTTTATCCTAACCCTGTTGTTTCAGACTTAGAATTAAACTTTAATATAGAAGTAACAAATATTCAGTTGATAGATTTTTTTGGCAAAACTATATTTATAGAAAAAACACCTAATTGCCATGTTGTTATAGACTTTTCGCCTTATGCAAGTGGTCTATACATTTTGATAATAGAAACAAACAATAATATTTATAAAGAAAAAATAATTAAAAATTAAAAATTATGAAAACAGTAAGCTATTTTATTATTATCATTTTAAGTTTATCAATAATTTTAATATCATGCCGTAAACCAGACGACGAGCCGATAGACGTTATTCCCGACTCTACGGCATTGGCTCATCAAGAAATATATAGAATACTAACAAAATATTCTTGGAAAGTAGAAAAATATGTTGCAAGACTTGAAGATTCGTCTTTATATGATTTGAGTGACATGTTTTATGAAGATGAGTGTGATAAATTCGTTTTTACTTTGGGGGCAAACAAAAAATATTATCATCGTTCTGCTTGTTCGTCCACTAATTATGAGGAAGATTATTGGACATTAAATTCAGACTATACAAAAATTCTTCAAAGTACAGACAGTTTATTCCGTACAGTTGATAATGAATATTCTATTGAACAAGTTGCAGAAGATACGCTTAAATTTTTTTTTGTTGACCTTGTATTTTATCCAGATGAGTTATTTGTTGGAGGAATTTTTTATTATATTCCAATCCCAAAAGAATAATAATAATAGATATAATTTTACTTTAGCTAACTAAAGCATTCAGTTTTAAACACTTTTTATCTAAAAGTGTAAATTAATATTTAAGATAGGAGTAAAAGGCGTGGATTCAGAATAAACTATTTCGTCGTTGTAAGGCATGTTAATAAAATTGTTGTATTTCACATTTTCGGTATCCTGCACATTTAGTATATGCCTCCAACACTGGTGCGAGCTTGTATCGTATAGTCTAAAAAATTACACATAAGGGTAGTTACGAGCTACAAACTTGCACCAGCAGGATATATTTGTATTATAACATCTAACTTATTTACTTTGTAATTTTATTCCAAAATATCAATTTTGG
>JAOZTW010000179.1 GCA_029938985.1 Bacteroidales bacterium
TATGTACATTCTTTGTACTTGCTTCGCTATTCCTTCGCTAAAACTTTTTTTTTCATTTTTCCTAGGATAGTCGAATAAATTCATCAATAAGTATTATTTATTTTAATATGCCTAACTGAATATAAACATCAATTGTTAAAAAGGTTATTTTTATATTATGTAAAACAAAAAATAATTGTTGAATTATCCGAAACAGATAGATTGATGAAAGAAATTGATAAAATTAAGATAGTACTATAAACGAAAATTAGTGTTTAGGAATTAGGAGTAAACCTTAAAATTTAATTATTTATAAAAAAAGGAGGTCTTTTAACCACGCACTAAAGTACGTGGCAACTGAGAAATTTAACCACGCACTAAACAACTGAGAAAAGAGTAAATCATTAATGAAATATGCCTTTTTTAATTTTGATATATCTAAACGGTAATACACCTCCAAAAAATCCCTTATTTTTTGTTTTACTTTTACTAACAAATTTTCGTCTCTCAACTAATTTTGTCCTGTTTAATCCATAAAATTCTATAGTTTTTTCTGCTTGCTTATATTCTATACTTTTTTTATTATCACTTTTTATATCTAATTCGCCTGTAAAAGGATTGAACCAAAACCATTTATCAAAACCATAGTTATTGCTATCGGGTCTTAATAATAAATCGCTAAATCTACTTCCTTTAATTTTATTACATTTTGGACAAATAGGATATAAATTAGTCCATTCAAATGCAAGTTCTGGATATTTATTGTATGATTTAGGTTTAAAATGTTCTATTTCTTCCTCAGTATCACCAATTGGCGACATTGGTCTATCGCAGAAAGCACAACGTTTTCCTGACAATTTTTTTAAATCTGTTAATAATTGGTCGTAAACACCATGCCAATAAAAGCTACTTGGTTTGTTTTTGCTCTCTGGTTTTGGTTTTTTATTCAAATACTCCTGTGTCCATTTAGCTTGATTATCTTTTAAATATTGTGGAGCTTTGTTTCGTTGCATTTTCATCATAACGAAAAAGGTTTTTGATTATTATTCTCAAGTATTTCATTTAGTCTTAAAATAAAAGTACTTGTAACAGAGTTAATTTCTTCACCTTTTCCTAATAATTTTTTCACTAAATCTTTAAAATCTTTGGAATATGCTAAATCAATTTTGCCAAAATTAATTTGTTTTATTGTATCTGATAATTTATTTAACAAATTTTGAGTTGTAATATCATAATCAAAATCAATAAATCTACTCATAATACTCAAAATGTTTTCTGCCTGTATTTCAGAACTTTGTATTTCTATTTTTTCATTATTAAAAATAATTTCGTGAGCCATGCCTCCCACTGCGGATTGCAAACTTACAGGATTATGTGTTGTTAAGAAAAACTGAATATTTGGTAAAATTTTTGTAAGTTTTGGTAAAAATAAACTTTGCCAATTGGGGTGCAAATGCCTATCATATTCATCTATTAATATTGTGCCACAAACATTAAACTGCTCAGTTGCTTTGTTATAAAATTCCTCAATAGTATCTGAAAAACTGTTGCGAGCCGAGAGTATGCGAATAAAAATATCGCTAACAAGCAAAATATTAGCTCTATAACCTTCGCTTAGCTCCGAAAGTATAAAGTTTTCTTTTGTTATACTGTTTTGATAATAATAACTTATATTGTTTTTTGTATCCCATACTATTTGAAACTGCTCTTCACCTTCTATTGATAAAAAACTGTTTAATGTTTTTAATAAAATTTCAAGAACCTTTTTTACTTCTTTGTCGGGGTGTTTGTTTAACTCATGTAAAATTAATGTTGGGTCAATAAAATCAAGTGAATAATCTTTGAAAATTGTTTCAATACTATAATTTTCAGCTTCACCAGAAATTAAATTGTTTAATAATTCTCTATTAATAACATCTTTTTGATGAAAAAGATTTACTCCATAAGACAAAAGCAAATTTCCAGTTTCAAATATTTTTTCATGTTCTAAACTATTTGTAATAAAAATTTCGTTTGATAAATTATAATTAAAAATAGCTTTTGTAATTGCTTTTTTTGAATTGTTTTTATTGTCTTTTGGAGAAAAATGAGAAACTATTTTTTTATTGCTATTTGTGCTTTTTCTAATAAATTTCCCTAATGTCATATTTGTTACATCTTCATTGTATTGTTCAATTAATGAAAATGTAATTGCTTGCAAAAGTATAGTTTTTCCAGTGCCATTATTTCCTATTATTAAATTTATATTATTTGATAAATTAGAAAGTTTTATTTTCTCAAATATTTTAAAATTGGTTATTTCAAATTCTTTTGGTAATATTTTTATTTGATTATTATCAAAAGAAAGGTCTTGTAAATTAGTTAATTTTCCTATTTCTTTTGGTAATATTTTTATTTGATTATTAGATAAATAAAGCACTTGTAAATTAGTTAATTCTCCAATTTCTTTTGGTAATATTTTTATTTGATTATTAGATAAATAAAGGTTTTGTAAATTAGTTAATTTTCCTATTTCTTTTGGTATTTCTTTTATTTGATTATTAGATAGCCAAAGTAATTGTAAATTAGTTAATTCAAAAATTTCATTCCAAATTTCATGAGTAATTATCTCTTCAACAATAACTAATTCATTAGTTTTTTTTGCTTTTATTAATAAATCTTTTATTTTCTTTTTAATCATTTATTTATTTTTTAATATTTAAAAATTTTTAAGTAGTAAACAAACATTTCCAAACCCTAATTTTAAATCTGTTTTAAATTAGGATATTGGAAACTTTATTATATATTCAATAGTTAGTTTTTAATAATACTTTGTAATATAATTTTCCTAACCACTAACCACTAACCACTAACCACTAACCACTAACCACTAACAACTAACTTATATTCTTCTTCAAAACGTTTTACTATATAATCGCAACCGTAGTTGAACATGCGGAATTGATTATCTTCTGTAGTTGTTATAAATTCGTAATTATCAGAGTATTTTGGCAAATGTTTAACCGATTCTATAAAAATAGCCTCTAAGTCATCTGCTGTTTTTATTGCAAATTTATCAAGTAAAGCAATAAGTTGATTATGGTTTTCAATGCTAATTTTACATTCCACCACAGCATCAAATTCTTGTATCACATTTTGAGTGTTGGTAAAACTACCGCCTGTTTCTATTGGTAATGAGGCAGGTAATATTAAGTCAGCTTTTTTAGCCGTTTCAGTTAAAAAATAATCTTGAACCATTAGGAAATCAAAATTACCTATTTCACATTTTTCAGGATTAATAGCACAACCTGCTGGGTCTTCGCCAAATACAAATACATTTTTAATTTTTCCAGCCATCCAATTTTCGCCAGTTTTTTCGTTAATACAGTTATTGTTAAACAAACCTTGCGAATTATTTTTTTCTTTTAAAGAAATTAATCCCGAAGCCGTTTTTCCAAGTTTTCCAGTAATTGCGGCAAGATTATAAAGCTCTGTACTACAATTAGATGAAATGTATTTTTCGGAATAAATCAAAATAGCATTGCTTTCTTTATTAAATTCCCCTGCAAATTTTTCAATCACCTCAGCACTAACACCAGCTTTTTCTACCAAGTCTGAATAATATTCTTGTTGGTCTATAAATGTGTCAAAACCAGTGCAATTATCATTAATAAACATTTGATTTTGATAACCAACATTTGTCAAATATGCAACAACAGCTTTGGTAAACCAATAATACGATTTTACTTGATAAACATGGTCGGCTTTATAAGCATATCTATTTTTATCAACAGTAACCAGTTCAACCTTAGTGTTTTTGGTTGCTTTTGCATTATTTACAAAATAACTTACAATATTATCATCGTAGTTCAGTTCTGCTCCAATAATATATATTTTACCAGCATTTTTAATTTCCCCAAAAGGAACATTTTTAAACGAATTATTAGCATAATCCATTCCTCTTCCAATATAATGAAAACTGCTAATATTTTCAGTTTTAACTGCATCGGCAAGTTGTTTTACAAGAAATTGTTCTTGATTTGTTAATCTTGCTCCAGCAAAAAAGGCGTTTTCATTTGGTTCTGTTGCCGATATTTTTTCTTTTATCAAATCAAAAGCTTTTTCAAAACTAATTTCTTCAAAACCTCCATCTTTTGATTTTAACAACGGCTTGGTAATTCTACTGTTATCATTCAAATATTGATACCCAAATTTTGCCTGTCGTCCAATACTTTGATTATCTCCAGTAACTTTAAACACAAAATCTTCGTGATGATTAATAAGAATTTTTTCACCAGTAGCACCAAAATTATTAATAGTTTTTAAAGTCTCCAATTTTAGTGGACCAGGTTTAAAATTGAAATTCTCGGTAATAGCACCCGTTGGACAAGTAGAAATACACAATCCACACGACTCGCAATTAGTGTCAGTCAGCGACTTACCCATACTTGGAGCAACATAAGTTTCAAAACCTCGTTCAATAAGTCCCAGAGCTGTTGTGCCAGCTATTTCATCACAAATTCTGATGCAACGAGAACAAAGAATACACTTATTATTGTCAATTTCAATATACGGATGCGAAAAATCAATATTATATTGATGGAAATCACCACTATAATTTTTTTGCTCCACCTGATAATCGTTGCAATGTTGTTTTAAAGTGCAGGTAAAATATTCAACACAACCACACTCTACGCATCGTTGAGCTTCGGTAACCGCCATTTCTTCATCATATCCAAGTTCTACCTCGTTGAAATTCATGCGAATATCAGATCCCAAAACAGGCATTTCCTTTCTTGCCTGTGGAGTAAATTTCCCTATCATATCTTTTGAGGTGAGAGCTTTAAAATTGGAACGTTTACTTAAAAACTCTTTCGGTTCGGGTATAATTTGTTGTCCAGTAAGGTATTGATGACAACTTACAGATGCAGTTTTTGCTTGTTGAATTGCTTCAATAATAGTGGCGGGTCCAGTAACTCCGTCTCCTGCAGCAAATACTGACGGTATTCCTGTTTGTAAAGTTTCAGGATTTGCATCAATATCTCCCCATCTATTTAATTTTAATTCTCCCTCTTTTGTGAATTTATTTATGTCCTGTAAAAAGTTTACATCTGTTTTTTGTCCAATTGCGGCAAGTATATAATCCACTTTTAATTCATATTCAGAGCCTTTAATAACAATAGGTCTTCTACGTCCCGAAGCATCAGGTTCGCCAAGTTCCATTTTTACGCAAGTCATAGATTTTACTTTTCCTTTCGCATCAGCATTTACTTCCGTAGGATTGGTTAAGAATAAATACTCTACACCTTCAAGTTTAGATTCGTGAATTTCTATTGGATTGGCAGGCATTTCTTTTTCAGTTCTTCGGTAAACAATATAGCTTTTTTCTGCACCACACCGCAAAGCCGTTCTACAACAGTCCATTGCAGTATTTCCTCCCCCTACAGTAATAATTGTTTTTCCTTTAAAATCATATTTCTGACCTGTTTGTTCCATGTTCCTAAGGAAATCAATACCAGAAAAAACGCCATCAGCCTCTTCACCTTTAGCTCTAAGTAAAGTCCCTTTTTGAGAACCAATTGTTAGTATTGTAGCATCGTATTTTTTGTTCAGCTCTTCGTAGCTAAGATTTCCACCAAAATTTTTGTTCAAATAAATATTTGTACCAATCTCTGTTATTGTTTCTATTTCTTTATCAAGTAGTTCGTTTGGTAATCTATATTCTGGTATTCCGTATCGTAACCAGCCTCCTGCATGATTATTAGCCTCAAAAATATCTACTTGATGCCCTTTTTGTTGCAAAAAATATGCGGCAGAAAGTCCACCAGGTCCTGCACCAATAACGGCGATTTTTTTACCAGTAGATTCTTCTATTTCAGGGATATAATGATTATCAGAATATAAATCAATATCAGATGCAAATCTTTTCATATAATCAATTCCAACCGATGATTTATCTTCTGTTAAACTTCTGTTACATGCTACTTCGCAAGGTCTAACACATACACGCCCACATATTGCTGGAAGTGGGTTAACTTTTTTTATTAATTTTACGGCTTCTGAATACATACCTTTTTCTACTAAAGCTATATAGCCTTGAATATCAACTCCCGCAGGACAAGCATCTTTGCAAGTAGACGAACAGTCGGCATAGTGGTCGCTCACAAGCAATTCCAAAGCCGCCTTTCTTGATTTCCTAACTTTTTCATTATTAGTTTCAATCACCATACCATTCATAACTTTGGTAGAACATGATGGCTGTAAACCTCTTGCACCTTCAATTTCTACTACACATACATAGCACGACGAATATGGGTCAAGTCGTGGGTCGTGGCATAGTGTTGGAATAAAAATTCCATTATTTTCTGCAACATTTAACACAAAGTCATTTTTTTTAGCTTCGTATTCTTTTCCGTTGATTTTAATTTTTATTTCAGACATATTAGTATATATATAATTTAGATTTTTTGTTTTTTTTATCTTAATTTCTGTTTTGATTATTTTAAAATTAGTTCTTTGTTTTCTAAAATATTTTGCCAAAACAATGAATATTCTTTTTCTCTTTTGGTGTTTTTTATAATAAATTTTGTAATCCAATCTCTTTTATTTGTTGCTTTTACTTTATTTTTTTAAATTTGTCAAAATGTTTGTAAAATTTTTCATTCTGCAAACTATTAGGCTTGTTTTTTTCTGATTATAACGGATTTTGTTGAAATTATAAATCATTGATTATTAATTGCTTTACTTCCTAATATCTATTTGTTCAATTAATAGGAACGCAGACAACACGGATTAAACGGATTTTTCACGGATTTTTTTCCTTTATATTTTATATAATTCATTATAAATAAAGTTATTACAATTTCAAAAAAATCCGTTATAATCAGTTTTTTTTACTTATACTTATCATTTTTTATATTTTTTCTGCTTCTAACATAAAATCATTAATCCTTTTTTCTATTTCTTTATTAAATAAAATTTCATCATAATCGTCTTCTGTTCTGAGTTTTGATAGGTCTTTATTTTTAGATGAAATAATTTCTGTAAATCCAAAAATTGGTGAACTAAGAATAGAATTTGGAGTTAGTGTAGAAAAATCAATATCAAGTTTTTCTGCTGTTATTCCATTTTTTTTATTTCTATCTACATTTATTACCAAGCTGTTTGCTGGTGCTCCAAGTAGTGGTATGGGGCTATGTGTAGAAACAATAAATTGTATTTTTGGAAAAATTTTAGTCAGTTTTTCAACCAATTTTTTTTGCCATTTTGGGTGAAGGTGATTATCAAATTCATCGATAATGGCAATACCTTGCATTTCATTATTTATTTCTTGATTTTTAGAAAGTCGAAAAATCATATCAGTTACAAGACCAATTATGCTACGCATTCCCATTGCAAGCTGATTGAAAGTAACTTTTGGTAACAATTCATTACTTTCATCTTTTTCATAATAATAAACAATAGTTCCTTTTGTTTCTTTATCTTTCTCTACTTTTATATCTGCCAAGTTAGGTAAAAGTTCTTTTAAAATAGCTGTAATTAATTTTATTTCTTCTTTTAATTCTGGAAACGCCCACATTTCTTTAAATCGTTGTTCAAAATTTAAAACATAATCGCTTTTGCCAAATAAATTATCTGTAACATCTATTTTGTCGGCAGTTGGGTGTAGTTTTGCTCTGTATGTTCCATAGGCTACAAAGTTGTTGTGTTTTACAAAATATTTATTTCCAACCATATTTATATGACTATGATTTTGGTCTTTAAGTTCAATATAAATTCCTTTTGAATTTTGATATTTATCCTTAAATTCTATATTATTATCGTACAACGAATTTGCAATTTCTCTCAAAATTGAAGTTTTACCAAAACCATTATTTCCAGTAAAAAAAATCCAATGAGTGTCAACAGGAATTTTTTCAATATTAATATAGCCATTTATTCCCTGCAAATCAAAATTTATATTCTTTATACAAGTTGGTAAAATTTGTTCTTTGTTTTTAAATAAACTATTTGTAGAAACATTATTTTTTTCTAAAAAATCATAATAGTTTTTTATAACTTCCTCTGTTGGATTTTCTTTTAATAATTCTAATTTAGGATATTTTATGTTATTTTTTTCTAAATTAATATGCATAGATGACTTAAATTGTGATGCATCTTTTTTATTAAATATCAACCTATAACCAAGTATATTCTTTGATAATACTCTTATTTTGTTATTTGATAAATCTAAGTAAGATAAATTTTCTAATTCAAAATTTTCTTTCGGAATTTCTGATATTTGATTATTTGATAAATCTAAGTAAGATAAATTTTCTAATTCAAAAACTTCTTTTGGAATTTCTGATATTTGATTTCCATTTAAAAATAAGTCTTTTAAGTTTTTTAATTTATTTATTTCTTTTGGAATTTCAGTTATCTGATTATTATGAAAGTTTAATTTTTCTAATTTTTCTAATTTAGATATTTCTTTTGGAATTTCTGTTATTTGATTGTTTGATAATTCTAAACTTCTTAAATCTTTTAAACTAAATATGTCTGCAGGTATTTTCGCAAGTTTTTTATATGTTATTTTTAAGGCTATAACTATTTCTTCTTTTAATTCTATTTTTTCAGTTTCATATCTACACTTAACATTTTCATGTTCTGAATAGACGAGAGTAATCTCCAGTTCGTTCTCTAATTTTTTTATAATATCTAAATCTGTCATAATTATAGTAAGTGTAAATAAATCAATTTTTACAGGTTTCTTTTTAATTTATGAATTTGGAAACCTGTAAAAATTAATAAAATTAACTAAAGTTTTTGCTTTCATAATAATATAATTATCAAACAGTTGTAATTT
>JAOZTW010000801.1 GCA_029938985.1 Bacteroidales bacterium
TTGGCAATATAGCCCTATTTTTTATTAACCAACACTGTTATGTAGGGACTACCTAATAATTACAAAACAGATTTAATTGAATTAATAACTAAAACAAAAAATATGAATTAATATGACTAATATTTCTATATTTGTATTTTTTTAATTAAAACTAAGCTTAACAAATTAAATTATTACTAACTAAGGCATATTAAAACATTAATAATTTTATTTTAATTTGCCTAACTAATCAAATTATTTTATGAAAAAAATTAAATTTATTCTAATTCTATTTATTGGAATTATATTTATGGGTTGTGACGAAAACAGTGTTTATGAGAAACATAAAGGAGGGTTTACAGACTATCGTTGGGAGAATACAAAATTAGTAGAATTTAATCCAGAAGTTAAAGATATTGAACAAGACTATCAAATATATTTCTCGCTTCGTCATGTTTTAGGATTCCAATTCAAGTATCTAAATATAAATCTTGAGGTTACATCTCCTTCTGGCGAAGTTACATCAAAAGATTATGTTTTAAAAATAATTGGTGAGGGGAGCAATAAATTATTAAGTGAATGTGCTCTTGATATTTGCGACCTTGATATATTGATGGAAGAAAATTTTAAATTTACCGAAACTGGTAAATATAAATATGTTGTAAAACATATTATGGAAACAAATCCAATTCCAAATGTGATGCAAATAGGTTTGAAAATTAGAAAAACCACTACGCCATAAACGATAATTATGAATTAGAAATTGGTTTACATTTTCTATCAGTTGCCAACGTCCTCTATGGCGTGGATTTATTAATACATCATTCGGCACAGGTGCTCAGACTATAAAGGGCTAAAGCCCTATCTGTTTTATTTTTCAATTTTATCCACGCCATAGAGGACGTGGCAACTGATTTAAAAGTGTCAACTATTTTTCATTTATTTGAAACATGCCAAACGATGATATACTTGTAATGGGATTAGAAATTGGTTAATTCTTAATTTCTAATTCACTTTTTGTTATTTTTATTTTATAATCAGAAAGTTCAGTACTTTGAGAAATATTTTCAATTTTTATATAATAGTAGCCTTTTATAAGTTCCAGTTTTACAGATGTTTCATTATCTAATATGTGTTCTTCAATAATTTTATTTTTAGAATCAAGAACACTTAATTTCATTTTTGGAAAATCAAATTCTCCCTTATAAATATTTATAGTTATTTTTTGATGATCGTCTTGTGTGCATTTAATTTGCATCCAATCAATATTATTTGAAACATCTTTTCTATTTTTTCCATTATATATTTTATGAAAAGTATGATATTGTAAACTATCAATAAAAAATTTTGAAGCCAATTTTTTAGTATCATCAGGTTCAAATTGATCAAAACTGTATTTTATATTATCAGCAGAAATATGCCAAGCGTTGTAATTTGTGTTTTTTTCTAAATTGTACAACATCACCGCTTTTTGTTGAGTTGTAAAAATTTGTCTGCATGATTTATATCTCTGATACGACATAATATTGTTAGTAACAGGAGTATATGTATCACCCCAATTATCTTTCAAATCACCTATATAATTACAATCTTGATCTATATATTTCGACAACGAAGGTTCGGCAGGTGTATCACATAATTTATCTCCGTTGAGTTCGCAATTTAATTTATTTCCTTTCTTACGAGTTCTACTAACAGATTCTTGTTTTTGTTTGCCCTTATTCCAGTTTTTGTGAGGGTGTTTTAATCCAAAATAATGACCTATTTCATGCGTCAAACCTGCTTTTGCATTATACCTAACTACTGTTATACTTTTATTTACTCCATTAAAAGTTCCTTTATATAATATTTTATTACCCGAAATTTTTCTTTTTTGAAGCGATTGCACTAAATGTATATTTATGCTACCATTTTTTTTATTAAGGCTTGTTACAAAAGGAGCTTCAAAAAAATAACCAAAAGTTTGTCTTTTTGTTTTTTTAACTATTTTAATCTCTTTTAAATAAAAAGAAATTCCTGTATTATTGGTTAAGTAATAGTAATTCAATAAATTAATTTGCTTTTTTACATCAATTTCAGATGCTCCGTGTTTTGCTTCATTATCTTGATACAACCAAAATGTGAGCGGAACTCTGTAATGAATTTTGCTGTTTTGAAGAGGATAATTGGCTATATAATCATATAGAAATTGATTATTTCCATGCCATTTTTCTTTTTTACGAAAAAATTTATCATTATGAGCACAAAAATCGTCTTGAAAAATTTGTGCATTGGAGTTTGTGTTAATAATAAATAATAAAATTATTATAGTACAAAGTATATTTAATGGTGTTTTCATAAAAAAAATTAATTTTGAGAGTTGATATTTGAAATTGTTTAAGGTATTTTAAAACAAATAATACTTATTGATGAATTTATTCGACTCCTAGGAAAAGTGAAAAAAAAAGTTTTAGCGAAGGAATAGCGAAGCAAGTACAAA
>JAOZTW010000802.1 GCA_029938985.1 Bacteroidales bacterium
GAGATTGTTTTTTCTTTGAAAAACAGATAGTTAATTATTACAAGAATAGTTTTCCATACTTTTCAGAATAGTATAGAAACTCAAGGGTACTCATAGAAACTCAAATATCAAGGTTTTTGAAATTCTTAAAGTTTGACAAAAAAAATCACTTTGCCAATGTTTGGAACTTTGGTAAAGTTGTGGCTACCACGAATATACTACGAATTACAACTTTGACAAAGCAGAAATTTTATAATTATAAATCCAACCTTAGCCTGATTAATTCATAAATTATCGTTATGAATTATTCAGGTTAGGTGAGTAGCCAATTTTTAATGAGTATTATAATAATATATTTTTAAATAATTATGGGAAAAATAGGAGGAATAATTTTGGCAGGAGGAAAAAGTTCCAGAATGGGACAAAATAAAGCAATGATGAAAATAGCTGATAAACACTTGATTGAATATGTTTATGATATTATTAATAAATTTACCAACCAAATAATTATCAGCTCTAATAACGATGAATATAGTTTTTTGTCATGCAAAACAGTTCCCGATTTATACCAAAACATAGGACCTGTGGCTGGTATATTTTCTTGTTTAAAAAAAGCTAAATACGAAAAAAATATTGTGATGAGTTGTGATACTCCTTTTGTTTCAGAAAAAATAATTAAGGAAATAATACAAAAATCTTCAAATTACGATGTTACTATTGTTAGAAATGGGGACTTTATTGAACCACTTATAGGTGTTTACAACAAAAGTATTATCAATATTTTTGAAAAAGCTATTTTGGAAAAAAACTACTCAATCCGAAGAGTGATTAAGCAATCAAATATTAATATTATTGATTTACAGGAAGATAACTTAGTTGATTTCCAAAAAAGCTTTTTCAATATTAATAATCAAAAAGAATTTTTAAAGGCAATTAATTTTAAGAAAAGTAAAAAATAACTATTTTTAAAATGATATTTATATATTATTTCGATAAGTTGGGAAAATATTTTGTCATAATATTAAAACATTGATTAATAAAACTTTAATTAAAATTCAAACAACTAATTATTACAAGAAAAAATTTCAAATTTTCAGTATTACTATGTTATAAAACTTTGTTTTTTATTAAAATATTTTATAAATAACTGAATTTTAATGTATAAATTATTTTTTTTAATTCCTAATTCTTAATTCCTAATTCCTAATTATTGCCTTATGTAGCTACCTATTTCCTATTTGGAATAATAAAAATATTTCTAATTTGTTTGGTTTTAGTTTATCTGTTTTTTATATTTGCAAAATAATAATTTTCCAATTTTTTCAACTTCAAAATAATAATTCAAACATATCCAAAATGAAAGCTCAAGACATAAAAAATTATATTAATAGTTTAAAAAATTTAGATAAAGAAAGCTTAATTAAGTTTGAAGAAATACTTAAAAAATATCCTTTTTTTGGACTTGCACACTTGTTATATTTAAAAAACTTACAGATTGTAGAACCAGAAAAACTGGATAATGAGTTAAATAATAAAGCTATATATATTACAAATAGAGCAATTTTATTTAATTTATTATACAGACAATCAGAGAAAAAGGAAATGATGTTTGCTAAAAAACAGGGCAAGCAAGCAAAAAAGGAAACTGAAATAAAAAAAGTTGAAAAAACAAATAAAATTGAAGATAAAGAAAAGACAAAATCAAAAACTACAGATAGTGAAAATGAAAAAACAGATGATAATGTAGATTTTAAACATGCAAAAAAACATCACAGATCAAAATTAAATGATTTTTTTGGTTCAAAAACAAATATTGATATAAATAAAACTACTTCGGAAGAAAAAAAGAAAAAAATTGTACATAGCTCAATTACTCACGATATTTTTAAAAAAATTGAAGAATTAAAAAAAGAAAAAAAGAAAGCAACAACTTTATACGATGAAAAAAAAACAAATAATAAAAACGAACGAAATAAAAGAATAAAAGAAAGTGAAAAAAGTGAATCTAAAGCATCGAAAGACAAAAAAGAAGTTGATAAATCAAAAACTACTTCAAATGATATAAACAAAGAAAAAAAGGAAAAAAGAGTCTCAAAGGAAAATACAAACAAAATAGAGAAGAAAATTGAACAGAAAACAGAGGATAAAAAAGTACCAAAAAAAGAAAAAAGAAAAGCAAAATCTGTTAACGAAATTTTAGATAGTATTGCCAAACAAGACGAAAACAATAAAAAAACTGAAAATAGAAAAGAAAGCGATGTGAAAATAAAATCATCTGATAATATAATTAATCTTATTGAACAAAAAGCGGATTCTAAAAAGACTAAAACAAAGAAAAAAACTGAACCAAAAAAGGACGTAATTATTCCAGATGTAAAAAAACAAGAAAAAAAGGAGAACAAAACTGAAACAAAAAAGGAAGAAATTATTCCTGTTACAGAAAAACAAGAAAAAGCTGAAACTAAAAAAGTAGAA
>JAOZTW010000803.1 GCA_029938985.1 Bacteroidales bacterium
ATTGGCAATATAGCCCTGTTTTTTATTAACCAACACTGTTATGTAGGGACTACCCAATTATGTAATTATAAACCAATTCTTAATTGGTTAACTATCTAAGAATAAATTTCTTTTTTTGCTGCAAGCAAAGTATTTTTAAGTAGCGATGCAATTGTCATAGGACCAACTCCACCAGGTACTGGTGTAATGAAGCTACATTTTGGAGCTACTTCTTCAAATTTCACATCGCCTTTTAGTTTCCAGCCCGATTTTGTTTTATCCGATTTTATTCTTGTAGTACCTACATCAATAACCACTGCACCTTGTTTAACCATGTCGGCGGTTAAAAACTCTGGACTACCTAATGCAACTATAATAATATCAGCATTTAAAGTAATTTCTTTAATGTTTTTTGTTCTACTGTGGCATATTGTAACTGTTGCATTTCCAGGATATGCTTTTTTGCTCATCAAGGTAGCCATTGGTCTGCCAACAATATTACTTCTGCCAAGCACAACACAGTGTTTGCCAGCTGTTTCTATTTTGTAACGTTTCAATAATTCTATTATTCCAAGAGGAGTAGCAGATATGTAGGCTGGTAGTCCAACAGACATGCGTCCTACATTTATTGGGTGAAAACCATCGACATCTTTGCTGGGGGCTATGGCTTCAATAATTCTATTTTCATCAATATGTTTTGGTAATGGAAGTTGTACTATAAAACCATCAATATCTTTGTTTTTATTAAGTTTATCTATTTCTTCAAGTAAGATTGTTTGACTTACTGTATCGGGTAGTTTTATCGAAGTGGATTTAAAACCTACCAACTCACAAGCCTTAATCTTTGACTTTACATAAACTTGACTACCTCCGTCGTTACCAACCAATAACACTGCAAGATTAGGTTTTTTACCTCCATTATCAATAATCTGTTTTACCTCAATTGCAATCTCTTCTTTTATTTGTGCAGAGATTAATTTTCCGTCAATTTTTTGCATTTTTATTTAGTATTGTTGATTTTGAAACATCATATTATTCATTGTTCTTTGCATTTTCTTTCCTTTTTTACCAGTCATTAATTTCATCATTTTTTTCATGTGAGTAAACTGTTTTACGAGGCTATTAACTTCTTGTACACTTGTACCGCTACCTTTTGCTATTCGTCGCTTTCTACTACCGTTTAGTGCTTTTGGATTTTCTTTTTCGTACTGCGTCATAGAATTTATTATTGCTTCTATTCCTTTGAACGCATCATCGTCAATATCAATATCTTTTAGAGCTTTTCCCATACCAGGTATCATTGCAGCAAGATCTTTGATGTTACCCATTTTTTTGATTTGTTGTATTTGGGTAAGAAAATCGCTAAAATTAAATTGGTCTTTATGTATTTTCTTTTGAAGTTCACGAGCAGATTTTTCATCATATTGTTGTTGTGCTCTCTCTACAAGCGAAATAACATCACCCATTCCAAGTATTCTGTCCGACATTCTGTCAGGATAAAAATAATCTAAGGCATCAAGTTTTTCTCCTGTTCCAATAAATTTAATAGGTTTATCAACAATATATTTAATAGATAATGCAGCACCACCACGTGAATCACCATCTAATTTTGTAAGTACAACACCATCAAAATTAAGGATTTTATTAAATTCTTTAGCAGTGTTTACGGCATCTTGTCCAGTCATTGCATCAACAACAAAAAGTGTTTCCTGTGGTTTTATTGCTTTTTTAATATTAGATATTTCGGTCATCATAATTTCGTCTATTGCTAAACGACCAGCGGTGTCAATAATCACAACATTATGTCCGAATTTTTTTGCATGTTCAATTGCGTTCTTACTAATTTTAACTGGGTTGTTGTTTTCTCTTTCTGTAAAAACATTAACATTTATTTGTCCACCAAGAACTTCCAATTGGTCTATCGCCGCAGGACGATACACATCACAAGCTACAAGTAGAGGGTTTTTTTTGTGTCGTTCTTTTAATAATTTTGCAAGTTTACCGCTAAAAGTAGTTTTACCAGACCCTTGTAGTCCCGAGATAAGTATTATAGCAGGTTCGCCTTTAATATCAATATCAACTCTTTGACCACCCATTAGTTCTGCCAATTCGTCCCTTACAATTTTAACCATTAATTGACCTGGTTTAACTGCATTTAATACATCTTGACCTAAGGCTTTCTGTTGTACTGTTTTGGTAAATTGTTTCGCTATTTTAAAACTAACATCTGCATCAACCAAAGCTCTACGAACTTCTTTAAGTGTTTCGGCTACATTTATTTCGGTAATCTTGTTTTGCCCCTTAAGCATTTTAAAGGACTTCTCTAATTTTTCGGATAAATTACTAAACATATATTTTCTAATTAATATTGGATAATGAATAATGAATAATTGGCTTTTGCATTGATTATTCTATTTTGTAATAAGGGCGTTTTTCATAAGTGTAAAGTACAAGGCATTTTTATTTTTTAAATAC
>JAOZTW010000180.1 GCA_029938985.1 Bacteroidales bacterium
TATTATTATGAAAGCAAAAACTTTAGTAAGTAACTCCAGAATACGCCGTTTTTTTGTTCTTTTACTAAAAAGTCGGGAAAACTTTTCAGCAATATTAAAAACATACAATTTGCTGTACAATTTGCCGTAGAGACAAGGCATGCCTTGTCTTTACAACATATTTGGCATATAAAATTGACATAAAAAATCAACGTATTTGTATTTATTTTATTAATATACAGAATAGTTGGAAGTTTTTTTGTCTAAACACTAAAATACTGATTGATAAAAACCAAGTGAATTATTTATTATTGTGAAAATCAAATAGATAAATATTGCAAAAAAGTTTTCCCGACTTTTCAGTTCTTCTATTATTTTAACAAATCTACAAATAGTGAGCTATTTAATGATATTTTTAAAATGGCAAAATAAACAAGTAGAATGGGGTTAGTTATTTTTTCCTTTTCACTAATAAAGCGAATTAACAATTAATGTTTATATTTCAAATTTTAAAGTAAGTAGGTAATCGTATATAAACGACACTTTTCTATAGGCAATTTTTGTATTAGGCATATCAAAACAAATAATAGACTATTAAAAGTGTGATTAAAATCAATAAAAATAAATGTTAAAATTATGATTTATTAAAAATAAAATAAATACATTTGTAATATAAAAAATTTAAGTAAAATATATTAAAACATACTAAAAGTAATTAAATGTTAACTTTATTTTTGATGTATTGAAACTTATATAATACATAAGTAGTTTATATACGATTACCTACTTATTAAAACAATAAGGAATTGTCAAAAAAATCGGAATCGGTATCATTATTTCACTATTTTTAAATAAATTAAAGTTTCAAATAATTCATTATTAGTAATTTACTTTATGTCAAAGAAATAGCAAACTAATTTAACTGTTTTCCGAATTTATTATTTTCCAATTCCTAAACTAATTATAATACAGTTATTTTAGAATATAAAACCAAATTTATGTCAGAACCAATTATTGAAAGAATCGAAAATTTTGGACTTAGTCAAAAAGACCGTCCCAAAGCAGAGTTTGCAGAAGTAGGCATTGTTGGCTGTGGAACAAACGGACAAAATCTTGCCATTATGATTGCAAAGAATGGTATTGAAGTTAAATTTATAGAACTTTCAGAACAACTAATTCAAGATGCCTATAGAGAAATTGAAGAGATTTTGGATCTTAAAATCCGTCATTGGGGAATTACAGAAAGCGAAAAACGAGCTACAATAGCAAGAATAAATGGCTCTACCGATTACAAAGACCTTAAAGATTGTGATATGGTAATAGAAGCAATTCTCTCAAAATCGAGAGAACAAAGTAAGGATATTAGAAAAGATGTTTTTAAAACCATAGAAAATCATGTGTCTCGGAATACAATTATTGCTACCAATTCCACAACAGTAGCAATAACAGAAATATCTGGCGATTTAGAATATCCCGACCGATGTATTAGTATGCACATTTCAATAACATCTCCAACAGCAAACCTTGTTGAAGTAGTTAAAAGTTTATACACCTCGCAAGAGACCTGTAAAAATGTGAAGAAGTTTGCTATTTTGATAGGAAAACATTTTCTTGAAGTTGCAGAATCGCCTGGATTAATTACTGTTAGAATGTTTGCTCCATTAATAAATGAAGCTTGTGATATTTTGCTTGAGAGAGTAGCAAAAATGAAACAAATTGATTTTGCAGTCAAAAAAAGTTTGAACATTCCACTCGGACCTTTTGAAATGGCAGATAAAGTAGGCATTGATAAAGTAATAAGATGGTTAGACAATCTTTACGATGAATTTGGAGACCAACAATATAAAGCCTCTCCAATATTAAAACGACTCGCAAGGTCTAAAAGAATAGGAAGAAAGACAAATCAAGGTTTTTATAAATATGATGATTTAGGACAAAACTTAGGACCAGCGATTGAATAAGTGAATGTTTGAAAATTGAAACTTTTGGCGTTTTCATGAGTGTCAAGATCAAGGCTTTTTTGAAATATTAGATATTAAAGTTTACCTTTGTAAATGAGTATTTTAATATTTCAAAAGTAACGAAGAAATTGATACTCGTGAAAAAGCCAAACTTTTAAATAAAAGAATAATAAGTTTGGAAACAAGAAAGGAATAAACAACTGTATTTCAACTGAATTACAATTGAGTTTCATTTCTTTCTATTGAGTTCCTACAAACTAAAAATTTTAAAATTTATAAAATAAAATCTTAATAATCAAATGAATATATTAGTCTTAAATTGTGGTAGCTCTTCTATCAAATATCAATTGATTAACATAAATTCTTCGGCAGTAATTGCCAAAGGAGTAGTTGATAATGTGGGAATGAAGGGGTCGCAAATAAATCATACAAAACAAAACAACCAAAAGGTTATTTTTAAGGGAGAAATAATTGACCATCAAGTGGGAATAGAGTATGTGTTAGGTGTTTTAAAAAGTGAAAAACATGGATGCCTCAAGGAACTGTCTGAAATAAATGCTGTTGGACATAGAGTAGTACATGGTGGAGAAAAATTTAATAAAAGTGTACTTGTTTCAAAAGAAGTGATTGAGGAAATTAAAAATTGTGTAAGTTTAGCACCATTACATAATCCTGCTAATCTTAAGGGGATTTTAGCTATGCAACAATTATTACCAAAAATAAAACAAGTTGTAGTTTTTGATACTGCTTTTCATCAAACAATGCCACAACATGCTTATATGTATGCAATTCCATATTCGTTATACCAAAACTATGGAATAAGAAGATATGGATTTCATGGTACAAGTCACAGGTATGTCTCAAAAAGAGCTTGTGAAATTTTACAAATAGATTATAATAACCAAAAAATGATTTCTTGTCATCTTGGCAATGGAGCATCGATGGTAGCTATTGACAATGGAAAATCATTAGATACAAGTATGGGACTCACTCCATTAGAAGGATTAATAATGGGTACAAGATGTGGCGATTTGGATACTGGAGCTTTTACATACTTGATGAAAAAAGAAGAAATTGATGTCGCAAGTGCAAATACTTTGGTTAACAAACATAGTGGAGTATTAGGAGTCTCTGGTATTTCTTCTGATATGAGAACAGTTGAAGGCGAAGCTATGAAAGACAATAAAAGAGCACAACTTACTCTTGATATGTATGCTTACAGAATAAAAAAATATATTGGTTCTTATACAGCAGCTATGAATGGACTTGATATTCTTATTTTTACTGGAGGAGTTGGAGAGAACTCTTCTGAAATTCGTAAAAGAGTATTATCAAATCTTTCGTATCTTGGAATTGAAATAGACACAGAATTAAATGAAAACACAAAAGGCGAAGAAATGGTAATTTCTACTGCAAATTCTAAAGTAAAAGTTATTGTTGTACCAACAAACGAAGAACTTGTTATAGCACAAGACACAAAAAAAATAATAAAATAAAATGAAATTCAGTTGAAAAACAATGGAAATTCAGTTGAAACCTTTTTTACCACGAGCTAAACAACTGATAAAAAAGTAAACCATTAATGAAACATGTCAAAATTTCAACTGAATTTCCATTGTTTTTCAACCGTTTTTCAACCGTTTTTCAAAATTTTAAAAAATATGCAAATTACAAAATTAGTTCATTTAATAGAAGAGGTAAAAAACAAACCAAACAAAAGACTTGTAGCTGCTTATCCTAATGATTCGCATTCAATTGAAGCAATTAACGAGGCAGTAAAACTTGGTTTAATAGATGCCACCCTTGTTGGTGATGAGAAAAAAATTATTGATGTTTGTGAAAAATACAAATTTGATATTTCAAATTTTAAAATAATTCACGAACCTGTTGATACAAAAGCAGCCGCAAAAGCAGTAGCACTTATTAACGATGGTAAAGGAGATATTTTAATGAAGGGTTTGATAAGTACAGATAAATATATGCGAGCCTTACTTAACAAACAAAATGGATTAGTTCCTCCAAAAGGAATTTTAACACACATAACAATAGTAGAAAATCCTAATTATCATAAATTGTTGGTAGTTGGCGATGTAGCTATAATTCCACAACCAGATTTAAAGCAAAAAATTGTTATAACAAATTATTTGATTAAAACAGCAAAAGCATTAAATATAAAAACACCAAAAGTGGCATTAGTTGCTGCTACCGAACATGTTTCATTCTCAATGCAATCAACAACAGATGCAGCTCTTATCTCAAAAATGGGAGAAAGAGGGCAAATAAAAGGGGCATTAATTGAAGGTCCACTTGGCTTAGACCTTGCTATTGACATGGAAAGTGTGGAAATTAAGGGATTAAAATCCGAGGTAGCTGGTGATGCTGATTGTATTCTGTTTCCAAATATTGAAGCGGGAAATGTTTTTTATAAATCAAATACTAAACTATCAAAAGCAGAAGTTGGAGCTATAGTTGTGGGAGCAAAAGTCCCCTGTATTTTATCATCACGTGGAGACTCTGCTAAAACAAAATTATACTCAATAGCATTAGCTTCTCTTGTAGCTAAAAATTGAAATTTAGTTGAAAAACGGTTAAATTTCAACCTTATTAATAATAACAAAATTTTTTTTATGGAAATATTTAATTTAATGAAAGAGACAAATAGCAACGAAGTTGTTTTTTTCAACGAACCATCATTAAATCTAAAAGCAATAATTGCAATAGATAACAGGATTTTGGGACCTGCACTTGCTACTTGTAGGATTTATAATTTTGAAAGTATAGAGAAGGCTACCCGAACTGCATTAAGTATGGCTTACCACAATACTTTTCGTTCTGCATTGTTAAAAAAAGGTTTTGGAGGAGGTGGAATTGTCTTGATTGGAAATCAATCTAAAATTAAAAATGAGATGTATCTCCGCACTCTTGGCATATTTATTAATAAATTGCAAGGGAAGATTTTACTCGCCAGAAGTGCAAGTATAAGTTACAAAGACATGCTTGATGTAAAACGAGAGACTAAATATATACTTGGCATTAATGATGAGTATATAAAATCAGGAAACTCACCCGTTGAAGCTGTTGCGAGAAGTATGATTTGGGGTATTAAAGCTGCGGTAAAAAGCAAATTTGGTTCAGAAAGTATTGATGGACTATCTTTTGCAGTTCAAGGAGTTGGAGATGTTGGTCATAGTTTTGTAAAACAATTATTAAAATATGACACAAAGATAACTGTAACGGATAAAGTATATGACAAAATAAAAATCATACAGGATAAAGTACCTAATATAAAAGTAGTTAGACCGAATGAAATTTACAAACAACAGGTTGATATTTTTGTTTCATGTGCTTTCAATAATTATATTAGCAAAGAAGATGTAATGCAACTCAACTGTAAAATTTTAACAGGAAGTATTAATTCTGTTTTGAGAACAAAAGAATTGGCAGAACTTGCAGTTAAACGAAATATTTTATATATACCTGGATATGTGATAAGTGGTGGTGAAATGATGCAACTTTCTAATGAATATGAAAATAAAAACCCTGATTTGTTAGAAGACGAATTGTCCGAAATTTACAATATTACATATAATTTGATAAACGAAGCCGAATTACAAAATAAATTAATTAACGAAGTAGCTCTAAACACAGCAAAAAAATATGTTGAAGATGTTGCTGCAATCAAAATGTTAAAATGAGAAAATATAAAATACTAACTATAAATCCTGGCTCAACTTCCACAAAAGTTGGTGTGTTTGAAAACGAAAATTTGCTTTTTGAATATACAGTTCGACATAATTCAACCGAAATTAATAAGTTTAACACTGTCTGGGAGCAATACTCTTTTAGAAAACAGGAAATTGTAGATTTATTGCAAAAAAACAATTTTGATATTTCAAAATTAAATGCTGTTGTAGGACGAGGGGGTTTGATAAAACCAATACCAAGTGGAATTTATGCGATTGACGAAGAAATGATTCAAGATGCAAGAATAGGATTTCAAGGACAACATGCTTCAAACTTAGGTTGTGTTATTGCATATAGCATTGGCTGGGAATTTGATGTGCCATCGTATATTGTTGACCCTCCAGCTGTTGATGATTTTGAACCGCTTGCTAAAATATCTGGTTACGCAGGTATGGAACGTTCAAGTTTGCTACATGCACTAAATATTTTTGCCACAGCAAGAAAATATGCAAAAAGTATTGATAAAGATTTTAAAAAATTAAATTTAATTGTTGCACATCTTGGTGGTGGCATAAGTGTTGCTGCAGTAAAGAACGGAAGAGCGATCAATGCGAACAACGGTATAGATGAAGGACCGTTTAGTCCTGAACGAAGTGGGAGTTTGCCATTGACAAAATTTATAGATTTATGTTTATCAGGTAAATATACCAAAGCCGAGCTTAAGAAAATTGTAGCAGGAAAAGGAGGTTTGGTTTCGTATTTTAATACCAATAAAGCTCACGAGGTAGAAAAAATGGCAAAATCTGGTTCACCAAAATTCAAATTAGTTTTTGAAGCAATGGCGTATCAAATATCTCAAGAAATTGGAGCAAGATCAACAAATTTGAAAGGAGATGTAGATGCCATTATTTTAACTGGCGGAATTGCACACTCCGAAATGTTAACAGGTTTTATTGAAGAGCGAGTTAAGCATATTGCTCCAATAACGATTTTTCCTGGCGAACTAGAGCTTGAAGCACTTGCTACGGGAGCAGTTAGAGCTTTAAACGGCGACGAAACAGTTCAAAGATACAAAGTTAGAGTTCCTAAAGTAGGAATATTTTACTGGACAAGTTTGGAGGTATATTCCAGAGCAATAAATACGATTGAAGATACTTTTAAAGAAAAAGGATACCTGTTTAGAAAACATGAAAATAACATAGAATTTGTTTATGGAAATGGATATGCCAAAGAGGCTACGGCACGTAAAGCCCTTGATGAATTGGTGGCTAACGATGTTGAATTAATTATTGCAGTTGGTTCGCTTTCTTGTGTTACGGCTTCAATTTATTTGAAAAACACAAATATTCCACTTATTTGTACTGTGCTTCATAATGTAGATATTATTGGAAATGATAATAAAAACATGTATTCAAGTTGTTATGGAGTGGCAATAGATGAACAATTGGAAAACACCATTTTTAAACTCCAAAAAAACATAAAGAAAATTGGAGTTATGTATAAAATAGATGAGCTACAATCTAATACAGAGCAAGACGAAATAAAAACTTATTGCGAGCAAAATAAAATAGAATGTGTAAGTTATGATATTCAAAACCATGGCGATTTTGCCAATGCAGTTGATTTCTTTGAAACAGAAAATGTTGACTGGGTGTTTCTTGGCACAGTTTCTACTGTTGCTGGAGCTACCTCAAAACAATTAGAAATTATAACCAAAAAATTCCCAACTGTTTGTGCATTAGCTGAGTTAGTGAGAAAAGGAGGTTTGATTTCATATCATATATCTACCAAGGAGGTTAGTACAGAGGCTGGTAAAATGGCAATTAAACTTCTTAACAACCTGCAAATTGACAATTCTTCTGAAATACCTAAAAAGAAAACAATTATTGTAAATAAAGAAAAAGCAAAACTGTTTAATTTTACTAATAAAATTAAAGCTTTTAAAAATTTGAAATATATTTAATTATGAAAAAAATAATCTCTATTCTCGTTGTTTCTATATTGTGTTTTACAAATATTTATGCACAATGGACTCCCGAAACTGTTCCTGACCCCAAAAAAACAGGTACTGGTTATGTGTCTAATCCAGATGAAATAATAACTAACCAACAAGTTACGGTTTTAGATAGTTCACTTGCAAATATTGAAGATTCTGCAAAAGTTCAAGTAGCTATTGTTGTATTAAAATCTATTGGAGAAACTGTACCTAAGGATTTTGCAGTTAAATTATTCAATTTATGGGGAGTTGGAAACGCCGAAGCCGATAATGGTTTGCTTATCCTTTTTGTACTCGACCAAAGAAGAATAGAATTTGAGACTGGCTACGGAGTAGAGCATATTTTAACCGATGCAATTTGTTATAAAATACAACAAGACAACATGATTTCTTTTTTTAAAGAAGGGAATTATGGAGAAGGAATTGTTTCGGGAGTATTAAAAATTGAAGAAATATTGTTAACTCCAGCAGTAACTGAGGAGTATTCTGATATTGATAATTCATCAAATTATAATAATAATTATAAAACAAATAGTGAGGAAGGTTCTTTTCTTGCTGTTATTACAATGTATTTACTTCTTTTGATATTTCCAGTTGGTTTGTATTCAATACTTTTGGGCATAAGTTACCTACATAAAGATTATTATCAACGTTATAAGATTTTAAGAATTTTCTTGGTCTGGATTTGGATGTTTATATATCCAATTCCATTTGTCCCTTTTTATTTTTTAACAAAATTTCTAACTACTCGCTGGCGAGACACACCACGTGTGAGTTCCAGAACAGGAAAAATAATGCACAAACTGTCGGAGGAAGAAGAGGATAGGTATTTGAATAGAGGACAAATAGCAGAAGAGCATGTAAAATCGGTGGACTACGATGTGTGGGTTTCTGATGCTAATGGAGATGTATTAATACAATCGTACAAAAGATGGTTTAGTGGTTATAATAAATGTCCTAAATGCAAATATAAAACATATAAAAAAGTTTACGACAGAGTTATACAAAGTGCAACATATTCAAGTTCGGGGTATGGAGAACGAAAATATGAATGTTCAAATTGTAATCATCAAGTAATAAAAACATACACAATACCTCGAAAAACCAAAACATCTACCACTTCTTCAAGTAGCAGTAGTAGTAGCAGTAGCTCGTGGGGCGGAAC
>JAOZTW010000181.1 GCA_029938985.1 Bacteroidales bacterium
ATTTATTTTCAATTTATCTACATTTTCTGAAAGTTGTTTTTTCAATTTTCGTTTTTCTGCTTTTACCTCTTCGGGTATATTTGGGTCATTTAAAATTTTGTCTATTTCGGCAACACCGTCATTAAACATTTTCTTGCTATTATCATTCAAATCTTCAAAACTATCCATTCCTGTTTTTGCTTGCAAAATAGTAAATATACTTCCTATTTTGGCATTTATTACAACAAATTCGGCATAGTTTTCAAAACCTCCGTTTTTAATAATGTCTTGTATTTTTGCAAATTCTTTAGTACCAATTTCTGCGTTTTTTGGGTCCGAATTTATTGATTCTAAGATACCTGGTGCTTTCTCTCTAAGTTGTGTATATACGTCTAAGTAGTTTTCTATTTGTGTACTTGTAAGCGGTTCTTTTTTATTTATTAACGAACACGATAATAGGAATAAAATAAGTACTGTACTAATAAAAATTATTTTCTTTCTCAAAACAAGTATTTAATGATTAATTATTATTATATTGTTAAATTTTTATTCCCATAAGTATTATATCGTCAATTTGTCTAAAAGAACCTTTCCAATCCATTATTGTTTTATCAAGTATTGCTTTTTGATTATCCATACTTTCTTGGTGTATGTCAATTAATAACTGTTGCAATCTTTTTGTTTTGAATTTTCTTCTTTTTTTACCACGAAATTGATCAACATATCCATCAGAGAACATATATATTGAGTCGTTGTCTTGCAATTGCATTTTATGATTAGTAAATGGTTTTTCAACAAAATATATTCCTACTGGTTGATAATCAGGTACTATTTCAAAACCTCGTCCTTCTGTTTCACTACCAAAGGTAAAATCAATTTTTTCATTATTTGAATACAAGTCTTCTTTATGTTCTGGAGGACGAATTATATAAAGAGAATTATTTGCACCCGAAAAACTTAGTTCGTAAGTTTCTGTATTAATGGCACAAAGTGCTAAGTCCATGCTGTCTTTTTGTCCGTGTATGTCATCAGTTTGTTTCAACAGAATTTTCACTTCCTTTCTTAGTTGTTCTAATATTTCGCTTGCTTTTCTTACTTCGTTGTTAGATACAATCTCGTTGAGTAATGATATTCCTAAAGTACTCATAAAACCACCAGGAACTCCATGTCCTGTGCTATCAACAATTGCTACAATAACAATTTTTTTATCAATATTATCTTCTTTAATATTAATTTGTTTTATCCAATAAAAATCGCCACTAACTATATCTCTTGGTTTAAATAAAATGAAATAATTTGAAAAAATCTGTGATATTTTTTCGTCCGACGGAAGCATTGCTCTTTGAATTCTTTCGGCATAAGTAATACTATCAATTGTTCTTTTATGTATTAATTCAATTTTTTCTTTTTGTTTTTTAATTGAACTGTTAGCCAAAGTAAGACTTTCGGTTTGCGTTTTTATTTCTTCTTTTTGTTGATTTATTTCAGTATATTGCTTCTTTAATATAATATTTGCTTTTTTCTTTTTGTTGTTTTGTTTTAACAGTATAATTGCAAGTGCAATAAGTAGTAATAATCCTGTTCCTATAAAAACGCCTAAAATATATTGAATACGAATTACTTTATTATTTATCAGTTCTTGTTCTTTAAGAGCGTTATTTTCAGCTACTTTTTTTTCTACTTCATGATTAGTTTCAACATCTCTTATGTCAGATGCTCTTTGAGAAGCTGTTAACGAATCTTTTAAAACTTTATATTTATCAAAATAAAAAAGAGCTTTAGTACCCATTCCTATTTTTATATTAGCTTTAAATAAAATTTCATAAGCACTTATTTGATATGGTACTATATTTATTTCACGAGCAATGCGAAGAGATTTTTCTGCTTGCAATATAGCAAAATTATAACTTTTTCGTTTGTCAACCTCACGTTTTGCAGCATCTCCCATAAGCAAATTATTTTTGGCTAAGTATGCCATCAAATCGGCTTCTGCTTCTCTATTATTAAAAAACTTATATAATTCTATTGAATTGGTTAAGTATTTTATAGCATCATTAAATTTTCCTTGCGTACTATATACCAAACCAATATTAGCAATAACTCCTGCTTGTTTATCTTTTCTTTTTAATTCTTCATAAAGTTTTAAAGACTTAAAGTAGTTTTCTAAAGCTTGGTCTATTTGCCCGATACTTTCTTGTGTGTTTGCCAAGTTATTGTAAGCAAAAGCAAGAACAAATTTGTTTTCCAACTCCTCTCCAATTTCAATGGCTTCTCCGTAGTATTTTAGTGCTCGTAGATTACTTGTTAGTTTATTATTGCAAATTCCTATTTCTATCAAACAAATAGCAATATTATAATTATCTCCTGTTTTTTTATAAATATTTAAAGATTTATAAAAACAATCTAATGCTTTTGTATGATTACCCATTAGTTGAAACACATCTCCTTTTTTGGAGTAAATTTTCGCTTCATATAGTTCGTTTATTTCTAAGACAGATATTGTGTATGCTTTTTCATAAAATTCTAAAGCTTTAACGTTATCATGTCCAAAATATTCTTCTCCAATCTCCACATAAATTCTCATTTTTACACTATCAACAACCGTTGTATTAATTAAAATATTATTTAAAGAATCTATTACATTGTTAGCACAAACCGTATAACTTAACCATAATATTGATAGAGTTAAAATTAATTTTACACTTATTTTTTGCATTAATATTTTTTATTATATTTGATTTTTTATAGGCATATTAAAATAATTGACAAATATTAAATGAAGTTACTTTTGTTTTTAATATGATTTTAGTGAAAAAAAATAATTAACTCCAACCTACGCCTTTTTATTGCTCTTTTACAGCTTTAAAAACACTTAAGTAGCTCGCTATTAGGCGTTTATTTTCAATTTGTAAAAAACATAAAAAAACATGGGTTGGAGGCACTTATTATTTCATTTTCACTTATCAAATGTTTATTTTTATATATTCAATTATCATTAAGCAAAAAATGTGCAATCTTATCAAAAGAAAACGTTTTTTTAAGAAAATATGATTTATCATATTATTTTCAATTTTTTATTAAGATAAAGTTTTATGATATTGTTGCAAATTATTTTAAGTTTTTTTTCACTCAAACACTATTTTTAATTTTTTGTTTGTTACACATACATTAATTTTTTTTTATTAATAATTTCTGTAATACTTTTTTCTAAAATATTACCAAAAGAGGTTTTTAGGATACCCACGTAAAGTTGCACATCGCTCTCGCATAAACAATTGTATATAAACTGTCGGCGTGGCTTTAAGCCACACCGACAGTAATTTATTGTCCTACTTTAAACGGGTAGCCGGTTTTTACAAAAGGACAAGGTTTTCCAAATCCTTCTGGGTCTATATAAATAAAAATTTTGCCACCCACACAAGCTCTTTTTGCTTCCCATTCGTTGGGTGAAAAACGCCAATAAATTTAAAAATATCCTTCTTTTTTACGGTCTTCCATTGCGGTTTCCGAACGTTTATCATCAAATCGCCCTCCTCGCTCTGTTGTACGGGTTGCAGCAATTTCTTCAATAATATCTTCCAAATTATTAGCTTTTGAAATAGTTAAACCTGTGTTTGTAATATCGCCAATTGTTCTACAACGAACATCAAGAGTTTCAGCGGTTTCATTAGGTTTTTGTTTCATAAATGGTGCTGTTGCAAGCAATATTCCATCTCGGTTAAACACCTCTCGTTTGTGAGTAAAATATATAGAAGGAATTTTTATTTCTTCCATGTAAATATATTGCCACACATCAAGTTCTGTCCAGTTACTAAGTGGAAAAACTCTAAAATGTTCTCCCATTCGCTTTTTTCCGTTAAATATATTCCAAAGTTCTGGTCTTTGATTTTTCGGATCCCATTGTCCAAACTCATCTCGGTGAGAAAAAAATCGTTCTTTTGCTCGGGCTTTTTCTTCGTCACGTCGTCCGCCACCAAGTGCGGCATCAAATTTGTTTTCCTCCAATGTGTCAAGCAAAGTAGTTGTTTGTAACATATTACGACTGGCATTGTATCCAGTTTCTTCTTGCACTTTTCCTTCATCAATTGTTTTTTGAACAGAGCCAACAACAAGTTGAACGCCATGTTCCGAAACAAGATTATCTCTAAATTGTAGAGCTTCGCTAAAATTATGACCTGTATCAATATGTACCAATGGAAACGGCACAGTAGCTGGATAAAAAGCTTTTCGTGCTATGTGAAACATAACAATAGAGTCTTTCCCGCCCGAAAAGAGTAAAGAAGGACGTTCAAATTGTGCCGCAACTTCGCGCATAATAAATATTGACTCCGACTCCAATTCTCGTAAATGATTTAGTTCGTATTTTTTCATGTTTTATATAAATTTGTTTTAATTTCATTTTTCAACTATGCAATCCGCATTCTTTTTTTGAGTTGTTTTCCCACCACCATCTGCCAGCTCTTATGTCTTGATTTTTTGTTATGGCACGTGTGCATGGCGAACAACCTATGCTAACAAATCCTTTGTTGTGCAGTATGTTGTATGGAACATTGTTTTCTTTTATGTGTGTTAAAACATTGTTTAAAGTCCAGTTTACAAGCGGATTGTATTTTATTACACCAAAATTTACATCCTCTTCCAAAAGAGCAAGTTCTTGTCTTGCGTTTGATTGTTCGGCTCTTAAACCTGTAATCCAGCAATCTATGTTTTGCAAAGCACGTTTTAAGGGTTCAATTTTTCTAATATTACAACATTCTTTTCTGTTTTCAATAGAATTGTAAAAACTATAAATACCTTTTTGGGTAGTAAATTTTTCTACCTTTTCATTTTTCGGGAAAAATATATCTATTTGTTTTTCATATCTTTGTAATGTTTTACTTAATGTTTTGTAGGTCTCTTCAAACATTCTCCCGGTGTCGAGGGTAAAAACTTTTATTGGCAAGTTGTTTGAAAAAATAATATCAGTAATTACTTGGTCTTCTTGTCCTAAACTGGTAGAAAAAGCAATTTTTCCAGCAAATTTATCAGATAAAAAAGTTAATTGGTCTAATATTGATTTGTTTTGCAACTCATTATTAAGGTTTTGTATTTTCATATTTTATTATTTAATATTTTGTTAGGAATTGAATTTACAAAAGTAATTAATTTTACATATCATTCAAATTATTTCTATACATTTCAATAGCCGTAGGAAATTCACCAAACGGAATTGTTTGCCATGTATATTCTTTAAATTTTATAGATTTCAAATGTTGAATAATCTTTTTACCTCTTTTTCTTGGTAAAATACCATAATTTAATCCAAGAACTTCATTTATCATTCTTTCAATTTTTGTTTTTAATTCTCTATTTTGATTTCTGTTCGCTCTATATATATTTCTTCTATAGTCGTATTCCAACAAATCAAATTTATTATAATTTAGTTCATCTGGTTTTAGAACATAATTTCCATCAGAGTCTTTATCTACCGATTTTCTGCCTTTTATTTTTGTGTTTGTATCCGATTGTGCCATAAAAAAATTACTCCAAAGCCAATCTTTTTTACCTTTTTCTCCATTTTTACTTTTCAAACTTTCGTCAAAATGTTCTAATTGTCCATAAAATTCAACTTTTTCATAATCATCAGGAATTTTGTATTTTCCATTTACCCAATTTTCTTTTTTATAGAATTTTTCATCACAAAGTTCTTGTTCGGTATAGGCACACAAACCTTTTTGAATGTAAAACAGATTCATTACAATATCAAGATAAAATTTTCCATTAGAAGAACTATATTTTGGGTGGTTTTTATTATTATTTTCCAAATCGTCTTCCCACTTTTTGTATTCGGTGGATAATATTTGTTGTTTATCTAATTTTCTCATTTTAAAGTTCCCATTTTAATAAATTTGCTATTCTATTAAATTCTTTAATCTTTTTTTGTTTCTCTTCTCCTTTATAAACCCCAGATTCTATATCTCTTTCCAAAATAGATAATTCTATTAATTTTCTTCCACGTTCTTCGTCGCCCTCGTGTTTTGTGTTAAATAATTCTATCAGCACATCGTCCCATCTCATATATTTGGGGTTTATGGTGTAGTTATCAACATGGCGTTCGCCTTCAAAATACGGTTTTTGTACTACCTTGCCCTTATTATTAAATTTCAATTCCACAATTTCCCAAGGCTCAAACGACGAAGCTATTGTGGGAGAGTGAGTAGCAAAAAAGAATTGACAAGTTTTTTTGTTATCGTTCCAGCTTTCCTGTGTTATGAAATCAATAAATTCTTTTTGCATATTGGGATAAAGCGAATTTTCTGGCTCGTCAATTAAAATTATTGTATTTTTGGGTTTTAAAGCAAACAGTGGAACTATTCGTGATAAAATTTGCTGTGTGCCAGTGCTTAAAAACTCTGTATGAACATCTGTTTTTGTTTTTTCGCCCTCGTCATCGTAGCTAATGCTTTCAATAGGGATAAATTTTATTTCATCAATATTATTTGGTTCGGTATTTACTTTAATATAAAATTTTGAAAAAAGAGGTTCTAAAAACTTATCAAGTTTTTCTAATGGATTGGGAGTGTGTTTTTTCCATTTATTTAAACTTGCCATGTATTTATCAATTTCTGATTGTAGCTGGTTAACGTCCTTAATATTTTCTACTTTTTTGGTTAGCTCTAATCTTTTTGTTATTACTTTCTTTTGATATTCAGTTATTTCTTTCTGAATAGGATACCAATGTTCTTTGGGGTCTGTTTTTTCAAAATCAATAATATTTTGTGTTTTTTTATATTCATAACCCCTAATATCATCGGAGTTTAATTGTTTTATACTCTCCACCACGTAGGGCGAAAAATTTATTAATTGCAAATCGGTTTCTTCTTTGTAAGTGATTTGTTTTAATGTAGTGCTTTCAAAATTTGCGTTAGGCACACGCACATTGTCGCCAGTAAAATAATATTTTATCAACTCCAATAGGCTTGATTTTCCTGTTCCACTCTGACCAATAAAGCAAATCCTGTCCAAAGGTTCACCCGCTTTTTCATGTCCTTCAGGATAAGTTAAATCAATTATTCCGTCAGCATTAAATTGATTATAATTTTTTAAATTTATTTGAGTTACTTTCTTTTTTGATTTTTGAAAACGTTTTCTTATCAGATTAGCATAATTGTTATAAAAATCAACATCATTAGAATCTATTTCTATTGCTTTTTCATAACATTCTTTTGCTTTTTTATGTGCATCAAATTGGTCTGTTAAAAGAATAGCAAGATTATTATAAGTAGATTCAAAATTTGGATTTATTTCAATTGCTTTTTCATAATATTTTTTTGCTTTTTCGTGTTCTTCAAAATGTATTACTAAAAGAATTACAAGTTTAGTATAGGCTTTGAAATTATTACTATCTAATTCTATTGTTTTTTCATAATTTTGTTTTGCTTTTTCATAATCTTTTTTTTTGTATGCTTCTTTTGCTATTTTATAAAATTGTTCTGCTTTTTCTATGTTTGTCATTTTTTTATTTTTATTAAATTAAAAATATTGTTTTCATATTTCAGAAATTCCAAAATTAATTAATTTTTATGAATTTACTTTTTTTAAAATTAAATTAAAAATTTTGTTACAAAACTCGTGGTATGCAATATATTGTAAATAATCATTTGTAATTAAGGTTTCTATTTTTGCATTATTATTAAGAAGCATTTTTTAGAAACAATGCCTGAAAGACAGATTACCAATAATAATTTCGAAACCTTCAAAATTATCATTTTTTATCTCCAACTTTCGTAAATTATTTAGCCAATTAAATTTTTCTATTTTCATTTATTTGTATTTGTTGTATATCAATATTTATGTTCAAATTATCATCATTTTAATAAAATCTGTTTTTGTTTTGTTTTGCTAATCTTTTGATTCTTTTAATTCTATATTTTTCCAATTCTTGATAATATGATTCGCCTCGTTTTACTTTTAAATGAGTTATTGAACACAATAAATTTGTTTCAGCCTTTTTTGTATCTAATCCTTTTGTTCTTATTTCACAAACTACACCTCCTTCACTTCCCATATCAAGCATGCTATGAATTTCCAATTCAGTCTTTAAACCAATTGAACTGTCATTAAATACTTCTTTAATTTTAGATAATATTTCTTATCCTGGATACACCAAAATAGGAAGATAAGGTTGAACTTTTTTAATTAGAATTTGCTCTTTTGTTATCATAATATTCTGATTTTAACATGTTTTAGAATATTTAACTTGAGTATAATCGTTTGCAAAGATAGTGAAAATATTTCAGAGATTGAAAAAATGTTTTTATTTATTTATAAAAATATTTTAAAGTCTTATGTAATAAACACATTTTATTCATGGATTGTGGTTTTGAAAACTATAAATAGCAAGAAATTTTTAAATTTTATGATTTTGATTTTAAAAAAATAGACAATTGTATTTTTATTTGTTGTTACAGAAACTTTTGTAAAACATTAACTCCTAATATAAGTCGTTACTTACAATTAATTAATAAATTCAAAAAAGCAATAATTGGGTGTGAGATGTTGGCTAAATACAAATATCTTGATATTATTATATCTATTGAATAGTTAAAAACAAAAATAAGTTCAATTAAAATTGTCAATTATTTATTTTAATATGCCTTAATAAAAATTTTGGTTTATTATTCTCTACTTTATTATAGATACAGGGTTTGTTCATAAAAAATAAAATCAGAAAATAAAAAGCTTATTTTCAAATTATTATCTAAAGTTTTTGCCTTCATATTTACCAGATTATTAGATAGTTGTAGTTTTCTATT
>JAOZTW010000804.1 GCA_029938985.1 Bacteroidales bacterium
AAAATTCAAAAGAACAAGTTTAAATGGTTAATTATTTATTTTGATATGCCTAAATTCCATTTATATTTCTAACCTTTTGGTTTCATCTACAGGTATTGTTTTATTTATAAAAAAAGCATTTGCTTGTATAGTACCAACTATTTTCACATCTGCTTTATCGTTTGCAAATAGCGAAATTAATGCTAATCCTCCTGTTATCGTATTTTTAATATCTATCTGCACAGGCACTTCATACACATCGTTTGAATTAGATTTTAATACAAAATCTTCGCTTATATTTATTTCACCTACTTCCCAAGAGTTTAAAGTAAGGTCAAGATTTACTTCTTTAATTTTTATTTTAAAACTATTTGGATTATTAATTCTCAAAAACAGTACAATATCAAGACTTTGAGCATTTTTTTGAATCTTAATATCTTCTAATTCTGTAAATGTTATCTCTTGCATACAAGAACTAAGTAATAATAAACTTAAAGAAAATAGTAATAATTTTGTTTTATTAATCATTTTTATTAATTTTGAAACGTGAAAATTATGAAATATAAAATAGCGACAAATAAACATTATTTTTTAAAGAGGTTGTTTTCACTAAGTGAAAATGAAATAATAAGTAACTCCAGAATACGCCGTTTTTTTGTTCTTCTATTATTTTAACAAATCTGCAAATAGCGAGCTATTTAATGACTTTTTTAAAATTTTTAAAAGAACAAAATAAACAAGTAGATTGGGCTTAGTTGTTTTTTCTTTTTCACTAAGCAAGGCAAAAAAACATTTACATAGGTTTATTCAAAACTTTTTTTCACTAAACAGAATGTAAAATATAACTTCAAAAGTGGCATTTATTTATAGCTATCTACTTACAATAATGTTTTACAAAAATATAGTTTTTAATTTAAGAATCAAAATTTAAGTGTAAAAAAACACAATTATTTACAAATTAATTAAATAATAGTATGTTAGCAAAAGAACTTTTATCAGACATGCTTCCTGTTTTGGGAGAAGACGACACTGGTGTTAAAGCTTTAAGTTGGATGGAGTTTTTTAAAGTTTCTCACCTACCAGTAATTAGTGATGGAAACTTACTTTCTGTTATTTCGGATAACGATATTACAGATTTGCAAATAGGAGAAAATACAATAAAAGGATTTCAACTCCCAAAATACAAACCTTTTGTATATCAAAATCAACACATTTACGAAATTATTGAAATTGTGTCTAACTTTAAATTAACAACAATACCAGTACTTGACAATAATAATAAATTTGCAGGAACAATTACTGTACACGAACTTACTAATTATTTAGCTAAGTTACTTGCTGTTAAAGAACAAGGTAGTATTATTGAATTGGAAATGGATTATATTGATTATTCTGCAACTCAGATTTGTAATATTGTAGAAAATGAAAATCTGAAAATACTTAGTTTGTATGTTAATTCAGTTGAAGAGAGTGCAAGAATAAAAGTAACATTAAAACTAAATTCTAATGATATAAGTTCGGTAATAGATACTTTTGAAAGATACGAATATAATATTTCTTCCACATTTTTACACAATGATAAAAATGAAGATATATATAATGAAAGATATGATATATTATTGAATTACATTAATTTATAAGTAAGCAATGATACAATTATTCAATGGTGCAATGATACAATGATACAATTATAAACCAATAGATTAAAATATAAATGTGTAAAAACTTTTGTATGGCTACTTATATCGCTGTTTATAAACGTCATTTTTCACTTATTAGATTTTAAACCCAATAATTATAACATCGTTAACTTGAGCATATTTTTTGGTAACACCCTTGTTTGAATACTATGTCCATTTTTCATAACTATCTTCAAGTATTTGTTTTTGTTCTCCAATCGGCTTGTTTTTCTTTCTCAAATTTATATTGATACTCCAAACCAGTTATTTTTTTAATATTTTCTTCATTAAAAATACTATCATTTAATTGCTTGTATAACATGTAGCTATCGTAAGCTTTTTTGTGTTTGTTAATTGCCACATATATTTTAGATCAGGGTTTGTTCATAAAAAAAATAAGCCTTAATTAAGCCGCTGTTTTTCTTTAAATTAATAATTTATTTTTTGTTGAACAAAAACGAATAATCAAACATCATCAATTATAATAATTTGAAAATAAGCTTCTTATTTTCTGATTTTATTTTTTATGAACAAACCCTGTAACAATATGGTACAATCCAATAAGTCTTAAACTTTCTGCTTTTCCTTTTTCAAAATTTATTTTTGAAGCAATCTCTCCTGCTTTTTCTGCATATTTTTTTGTTTTATCAACTAAAGTTTTTGCCTTCATATTTACCAGATTATTAGATAGTTGTAGTTTCTTATTAAAAACATAACTCCCAGATAATCAATATCTTAAGTTTTTATAAATAACACTTAATTAGCGTACTGTAAGCATTTTACAAGTGGT
>JAOZTW010000182.1 GCA_029938985.1 Bacteroidales bacterium
TTGGATTTTATTAAAAAGCAATTAATCAATGCTTTAATGTTATGATAAAAAATTTTCCCGACTTTTCAGCACCTTAGTATAATCCTGAACTCTCGAGTGCAAAGATAGTGAAAATATTGCAAAAAGTTCAAAATATTTAAATTTATTTAATAAAACAGTTAGTATTTGGGGTTATTAAAATAAATAATTAACAATATTAATTGAACTTATTTTTGTTTTAACAATTCAATAAATATAATAATATCAGAATATTTGTATGTTTATTGAAAAAAATAGGCGTTTTTCATAAGTGTAAAGCACAAGGTATTTTTATTTTTAAATACCGCAGTTTACTTATTGTAAATGAGGATTTTAAAATAATCAAAATAACGCAGTAATTTGCATTTATGAAAAATGCCAAAAAATAAAATAAAAAAGAACAAGTTTTAATATTTATTTTTTTTTATAAGTCTGACAAGTAGGTAATCATATATAAACGACACTTTTCTAAAGGCTATTTTTATATTAGGCAAAGCGTAAAATATTTGCATATTGCCTATATGGTAATCTTTTACAACGAAGCATAATGGTAAAATTGACCTTAAAAAGTGTCGTTTATTTATGGTTAACTACTTACAATCAAATAAAAGCGATAAAGCTATATCCCTGTTTTTCAACATGGTTTACCTCATTTTGAATTAAATAAATTATCAAGCTAAGTTCAATTTTTTATTTTGTTGTTAAATTAATTCTTAATGATAATGCAAAATTTCTGCCTGTGTTGTAATAATTTACGTCTCTCAGAGTTGATAAATGGTCTATGTATTTTTGGTCGGTCAAATTATTAATACTGAACCCTAAACTAAATACTTTTCGTTTAAAACCAAAGCCAACATCAAACAGAGTATAAGCATCTGTTTTTTCTTCTTCTGGCGAAGCATTGTTTTGTTCAAATGCTGTTAATGAATTTATTACAAAATATACATCTCCAAAAAATTTGGTTTTTTTCTTTTCAAATTTTATTTCATTTCGCAATTTATTTGCTGGTATAAAAGGCAAATATTCTCCATTTTTTTTTATACCTGTTATGTTTGAAAAAGTAGTTTCAAAAAGAAGCCAATCAACATTTTTAGGGTGAAATTGTAAACCTGCTTCTCCGCCAAATAATTCAGCATTATTTTGTATGTATTTGTAAATAATACTGCCGTCTGAAGTTATATCTTGACTTGGTGCAATATATATATAATTATTTATTGAATTATAAAAACCAGCAATATCGCAGGTAAAATTATTGGTATGAAAATGAATACTAAAATCGTTTTCGTAAGCCTTTTGAGGAATTAAATTGTTATTACCCAATTCATAACGAGCTTCGTGCATTCCGTTTGATGTTAGTTCGGCAAGGTTTGGTGTTCGGTAGGCACTTGCAAAATTGTAACGAAATAATAATTTTTTCGATAAATTATATGTAGCCCCCAAAGAACCGCTAAAACTTTCGTAGTTATTATCAATTGCTTTACGATAATCATTATTGTTTGGCAGTCCAATTGATTGTGAAACAATAGTTTTGTAATCGTAACGGATACCAGATTGAATTATTAATTTTTTGAAAAAAGTATGTTGTAACAAGCCGAATACAGAATAATTATTAGTAGTTGCATTTGGCATAAGAATAGTTTCTCTATTATTTTTATTGCTATTCAACTGATTTAAACCCTGCATTCCTACAATATATTCCGATTTTTTATTTGTAGGTAAATATATTTTTGTTTCATAAGTTATAGTTTGCAAAGCCATTTCAATTTCAGTTTCATCTATTTCGCCAAAATGTATTAAATCAGTATTTTGCAGTGCAGTATTCAGTTCTATTTTATAATTTCGGATAAAAAGTTTGTTTTGAGACGATATTAAATGAGTATTAAACTGTTGAAAAAAAATCTCGTTCTTTCTGCTCCTTATATTAATATGTTCTATTGCATGGTCTTCTGGTATTCCTATTTTTGAGGAATTGTAATCGTAGAAGAGTTTGAAAGTTCCAAAATTTCGTGTATATCCAGCATTAGCTTTTAAAGTATAATTATTAAAACGTGTGTTTGGAACAAAAATTCCGCCACCTTGCAAATAATCGGAATGTGATTTTTGACCAAAACGCAGACCCGCAAAAAAACTTTTAGAACTTCCTTTTACTCCAATGTTATTAACTATTCCTTGCGAATTTGAAAACAGTTGTGCATTATAATCAGCTTCAATTTTTCCGATTGGTGCAGGTTTTTCGTTCAAAAAATTTATCACTCCCCCAATAGCGTCAGAACCATACAGTAATGACGCAGGACCTTTTATTATTTCAATTTTATCAATACCAAACTCATCAATGCCAAGTGGGTGATGGTCTGAATATTGATAATTTTCGTATCTAACATTATTATTTAAAACTAATATATTATCCATTCCAAGCCCCCTAATAACAGGTTTTGAAATACCGTTTCCTTTCGAAATCATATCTACACCAGGCACTTTTGTGAGTATTTTAGAAAAATTGGGAATTACCGAATGTGCAACATTGTCAAGTTTCATAACATCAATTTTTACTGCATTTTCATGTTGAGTAGAATGATAGCCTCCTGATATTGTAATTTCTTCTGCTACAATAGATATTTGTTTTAATTTTATATTTAACTCTGTTGTTGAGTTGTTTAAAATTATTGTTTCAATTCTATTTTCATATCCCACATAAGAGAACTGTATTTTAATTTTGCCCGACGGCAGGTCTGTAAGTTCAAAATTTCCTTTTTTATTTGTTATTGTTAGTTTATTTTGTTCCGGAATAAAAATTGTTGTTCCCGAAAGGGGTTCATTATTTTGGTCTGTTACATTGCCATTTATTATACTTTGTGCATAAATTATTTGGCATAACACTACCAATAATGAAAGTGTTAAAAACTTTTTCATTTTATTATGTTTTTAATAGATTAAAAAATTTAATTTAATTGAAAATTAGCGGATTAAATTTTTTGGAGTTTTTCATAAATGCAAATTACTGTGTTATTTTGATTATTTTAAAATCCTCATTTACAATAAGTAAACTGCGATATTTAAAAAATAAAAATTCCTTGTGCTTTACATTTATGAAAAACGCCAAGTTTTTACTGAGGTGGGGCACGTAATAAAATGCTTGAAAATTCTTGCTTTTGTATATTAACTTTTTTGTAATTATTACAATAACAATCAATTAGTTTCTTTATCCATTCTGTTTTTGTTTTTTTTCTTACTATAAATGTTGAGATATGATAATCACAAATCATACAATTTTCATGCTCAGAAAAATTTTCTTTTCCCGATTTTTCATAACAAACTGTATGTTCGTGTGTATGTGCAGATATTACACCTATTGGTATTATAAATACACATAACAAAAAAAAGATATTGATATTTTTAATTAGATTTGTCAATATTTTGCTTTGTTATTGTAACCGCACTAAGTTGCGATTAAGGAATGATACAATGGTTCAATGGTTCAAAAAGGTTATTTATTTATTACAATAAAAAGACCTTAATTGTCTATATGAGCCTTTTTTTATTTTGCAAACATGCTTTTGTGTTTAACAAAACAACCCGATAAGTGACTTGTGTGCTGGCTACCGAGGTAGTTTTATATTCTAAATAATTTCGTTGTTTTTCGTGAGATTAATTTTTCGCTCATGCTGATAAAAGTTTTATGATAATGCTTATCAGAAGTATCAAGACTATCAATTATTATTTTTGCTTCTTTAAAATTTCCGAGTTCTCTTTGTAATTCAATTAATAATTATGGTGTCATAAATATCTGATTTTTTATCATTTTGTAATAATTCAGATAGTATTATCATATTTTCTGTTCTTATTTTTGCATATTTTCTATAAAATCTATTAGCTTCTCTTTTTACATTTATGTTTCTAAAGAAACTTTCAATATTAGGTGAATTTTTTATTGAAATAATTTTTTTGAAAATAGTACCAGTTTTTCTTTTCAAATCGTTAATATGTTGCCAAAGCTTTATTCTGACATAAATTTCGTTTTCATTGCTGAGTTTATCCAGTTTATCTAAAAGTTTTAGAAAATCAAGTATAAAATATTCTGACTCAACATAATAATGCATTTGCGGATAATCTAAAAAAGAAACAGTTCGGTTTGTATAATCTTTATGCTTTATATTTGCGTTTCGCTAATTAAAAATGTGGTTTTTAAAATTCAATTTTTGGAGTAATTTGCTTATTCTTATATATATAAAACTATTCATGCTTATAATCAAATTTTTTATTCATATAATCAACAGATGTTTTGAAGTTCTTTTGTCCTATAAAAGTAAATAATTTTTGTAATTATACAAAAAAAAAGTACTCTTTTTTTCCATATTTTCATATTTTTTGACATTTTTAAGGAATTAAAACTAATAAATACTGTTTGATATATATGTTACTTGACTGGTATATAGTGTTTTAAAAATAGATGTTAAAAAATTTGTTTTTTAATTTTTTATTACTATATTCGTATAAGAGATTAATTAAAAAACTCTATTTTTAATTAGCGAAAGACAAATTTATACTTAAAAAATCAAGAATCGTATAATCTTTTTCTGTTTTGTGTTTAAAATTAATTCGTTCTCCTGTTTTTTTATTGGTAATTTTTTCCAAATATTTGTTTATTTCATGTTCTTCAACTTGTCTGCAATCGTCAAACCAAAATAATTCATTACATTCATCACATTTAGAAAACGGCATAGAAGAATATTCCGACAAATTGGCATGTTTCATAAACAGTAAATAAACTTTACACTTTTTTACCGATTTTAAAAACCTTATTTTTTATTTTAAACCTTAGTAGAAAAATGAATACACGACTATTTTTAAACTTTATTACCTTATTGTTAACAAATAAGGAATGGTTCAATTATTCAATGATACAATTATTCAATGGTTCAATGGTTCAATGATACAATAATGTGATTATAAACCAGCCGATTAAAGAAAAACAATTGTGTAAAAACTTTTGTATGGATACTTAATTAAATTTTTAAGTTGCAAACCATTTCTCGTATGTTTGCAATTTTTGAAATTAATTCCTAATTCTTAATTACTAATTCTTAATTACTAATTCATAATTAATTTTTTTAAACAAAAAACAAAATAATATTTAATATTCAAATAAATATTATAATTTTGTTTCATAAAAAAAAGGATTTTAATTAATAAAAAAAATTGTAATAATCATATTTATAGGCTATTGCCAATTAATAATTAACTTATGAAAGCATATATTTTTCCAGGACAAGGAGCTCAATTTGTAGGAATGGGCAAAGAATTGTACGATAATTCAGAACAAGGTAGGCAGTTATTTGAACAAGCCAATGAAATACTCGGTTTTCGCATTACCGACCTCATGTTCAACGGTACTCCCGAAGATTTAAAACAAACCAAAGTAACACAACCAGCAATATTTTTGCATTCAGTTATTTTATCCAAAGTAAACAACAGTGAATTTAAGCCCGAATTAGTTGCAGGTCATTCGCTTGGCGAATTTTCTGCACTTGTAGCAAACAAAAGTCTTTCTTTTGAAGACGGTCTTGTGTTGGTGTCCAAACGAGCAATGGCTATGCAAGCAGCTTGCGAAGCCGAACCTTCTACTATGGCAGCAATAATAGGATTAGACGACAGTGTAGTGGAGAAAGTATGTGCTGAAATTGACGAAATTGTTGTTCCTGCAAACTATAACACAGCAGGTCAAATAGTGATTTCTGGCTCTATAAATGGAATTGATATTGCTGTTGAAAAACTTAAAACACTGGGAGCAAGACGTGCAATAAAATTGCAAGTGGGAGGAGCATTTCATTCGCCATTAATGATGCCCGCAAAAATGGAATTGGAAAAAGCAATTAATTCAACTAATTTCAACAATCCAATCTGTCCTATTTATCAAAATGTAACAGCACAGGCTAATTCAAACCCAAACGAAATAAAACAAAATCTTGTGGCACAATTAACGGCACCCGTAAAATGGACACAAATAATGAAAAATATGATTTCGGGAGGAGCAAGTTCGTTTACTGAGGTAGGACCAGGAAAAGTACTACAAGGTCTTGTGAAAAAGATAGATAGAAAATTCCCAACATCAAGTTTATAAGAAATTATTCAATGGTTCAATGGTTCAATGATACAATTATTCAATGGTTCAATGATACAATTATGTAATTATAAACCAATAGATTAACGAAATACAAATGTGCAAAATTTTTGTATAAGTATTCAGATTTATAGTTAAATAAAATTATTTTCACTTAGCCACAAAACATTTATATATTATGAGTAAAACTTTTGTAGAAAAAATTCTTGGAGCCAAAACTGGCAGCATAGTTTTTAAGAAGCCTAACATTGTTCTCACTCACGACAATACGGCAAGTATAAGTAAAACTTTTGCAAAAATGGGAGGAGAGAAAGTAGCCAATCCTGAGCAATTGCTTGTTGTTCTGGACCACAACGCTCCGCCAACAACCGCAAAACTTGCTACCGATTATCAAACAATTAGGGAGTTTGTTAAAAAACAAGGAGTAGATAAATTTTATGATGCTGGCAAAGGAATTTGTCATCAAATAATGTCGTATCATGCAAAACCAAAAATGATAATAGTTGGTAGCGACAGTCATACATGCACCGCTGGAGCTTTTAATGCAATGGCCGCAGGTATAGACCGCACCGAAGCAGCAGGAATTTGGCGAAGAGGCGAAACATGGTTTAGAGTACCCGAAACTCTAAAAGTAACTTTAACAGGAAAATTACAAAAAGGTGTTTTTGCCAAAGATATTTCTTTATGGATAATTGGTATGATTGGCTCTGATGGAGCAAATTATATGTCAATAGAATATCATGGCGAAGGAGTTAAAACTCTTGGAATATCCGAACGAATGACTCTATCTAATCTTGCATCAGAAATGGGAGCTAAAAATGCCGTATTTCCGCCAGATGAGGTACTTGCAGAGTTTTTTGATAAAGAAAAAATTGATGGTATTTGGGCCGACGAAGATGCTAATTACGAAAAAGAAATTAAAATTAATCTTGACGAATTATTTCCTGTAGTTGCTGCACCTCATCATGTTGATAATGTGCTGGCATTGGCAGAAGTAGCTGGTAAAAAATTAAATCAAGGTTTTATTGGCACCTGCACAAACGGAAGAATTGAAGATTTACGACAAGCGGCAGAAATATTAAAAGGCAATAAAGTGGCAGATGGTTTTCAATTATTAATTACTCCTGCTTCACAAAAAATTTATTTGCAAGCCATGAAAGAGGGATTAATTGAAATATATTTAGACGCAGGTGCAAATGTTTTATCGTCTTCTTGCGGACCATGTCTTGGAACAGGTCAGGGAATTCCTGCTGATAATTTTAGAGTAATTTCTACTGCAAACCGCAATTTCTTTGGTAGAATGGGAAATAAAAATGCAGAAATATATCTTGCCTCGCCAGCTGTTGTAGCATATTCGGCAATCAAAGGAGAGATAACCGACACTCGTGAACTGGAAAATAATACCGAAAAATTTCCTTTTTCAAAAGATAAAAAATCTAAAATACAAATTGCTGACGATGAAAATCGTAAAATTAAAAATGTTTGGAATTATACCGACATAGATGATTTGAACACCGACCAAATGTTTGCAGGTAATTTGACATATAAAGTATTAAGTTCAGACCCCGAAGCTATTATGCCTTATCTATTTGAAGGTTTTGATGTTAATTTTGTTAAAAACTTGAAAAAAGACGATATTCTTATTGCTGGCGACAATTTTGGTTGTGGTAGCTCACGTGAGCATCCTGCGGTAGGTTTGGCACATGCTGGCGTAAAAGCTGTTATTGTAAAATCTATTAATCGTATATTTTTTCGTTCTTCAATAAATCAAGGTTTACCTTTAATTGTTAATAAACAAGTAGTGGAAAACTACAAACCTGGTGATAGTGTTGATGTTGATTTTGAAAAAGGATTTATTAAATTAAATGATGAAAAATTTAATTTTGAACCACTTCCAGAAAAATTAATGCAAATTATTGAGAAAAAAGGATTAATAAATTGGATTAATGCAACTAAATAATAATAAGGTTTATATATAGTAAAGCTCTACAATTAGTAGAGCTTTTATACTATTAGTGAAAATGAAATAATAAGTAACTCCAGCATACGCCGTTTTTTTTGTTCTTCTATTATTTTAAACAAATCTGCAAATAGTTTTTCTAACTCAATTTTTACAATTGAAGGTTCTGCTGCAACATATTCTATTTCGTCATTATTGTTTAATACAAACATTGGATTATTTCGAATAAAACCTTGCTGATCTGTCGGTAATAAGTTATTACTTATAATTTTATGAACATTAATAATATTTTCGCCTGAAAGGTTATTTCTCAATATAAAGTCATAGGCAGAATATAAATCATCTGCTTTTTTAGTATAACCAGGTTTGAATTTAATATTCATAAACTTGTGTTTAAAAAAACTATCAAAATCAATGTCTTCACCTTCTATTTTTGAAGAATATACAGATGAAACAGAATTATAGAATTGAAAATAATCTACTTGGATTTTCTTCTTTTTCATATTTTGTAATAAAATATTAGGTGAGTTTATCAGCAAGACTTTATATTTTTCTAAATACTTCGTTGTCAGTATTTTTAGCTTATCATTCATTTTTAAGTATTAATTTAATCGGTGTTTTTCATGAGTGTCAAGTTCAAGGCTTTTTTGAAATATTAGAATTAAAGTTTA
>JAOZTW010000805.1 GCA_029938985.1 Bacteroidales bacterium
CGCAAGCTACGTTCCTGAATTAAATTGACGACACAAAGCCCGAACCCGTTATCATTAATTTTAATAATAACAAAAAAATAAATAATCATGAAAAAAATAAATTTAATAATTTTAGTATTAATATTGTTACAAACTAACAATATTTTAGGACAGAATTGGACATCAAAAAATAGTGGAATAACTACTGACCTTAATGATGTTTTTACTGTAAATGACAATATAGCTTTTGCTGCTGGTGATGATGGTAAAATTCTTAAAACATCGAATGGAGGTGATACTTGGTCTTCTTTAAATTCAGGAACTACTCTTGACTTAAATTCTTTATATTTTACAAGTAACACAATTGGGTATGCTGTTGGTAGAGATGGTTTAATTTTAAAAACAGAAAATGGAGGTAATACATGGATTACACAAACAAGTAATACAACTAAATTTTTATATTCGATATTTTTTTATAATGATAATACAGGTTGGATATGCGGAGATGATGGCACAATAATAAGGACAACAAATGGAGGTAATACATGGATAGATGAAAGTATTAGTTATAATGGCTATCTTACAAATGTTTTTTTTATTAATTCTTCAATTGGTTATGTTGTAGGTAGTTTTGCAGACAACGATACATACAAAACAACAGATGGAGGAGAAAACTGGAATTTAGTAGGAACAAATACTGTTGGACAATCGCCATCAGATATATTTTTCACAGATGAAAATACTGGATATGTAGTCTGCACACAAGGTAAAATTCAAAAAACAACAGATGGTGGAGTTTCTTGGAATGTCATATTTGAAGAACAAGCATTTCATTCTATTTATTTCACGAGTGATAATAACGGTTGGGCTGTTGGAGTTAATGGTATATTTAAAACAACAGATGCAGGTGGAAGTTGGAATGAAGACTTAAATGGAGCAGGTGTGGAAAATTTATATGGAGTTCATCTTTTTTCAAACTCGGTAGGATTTGCAGTAGGTAATAATGGTGTAATTTACAAATATGAAGAAGCAACATCTGTTTCAATAATAAATTTATCTGGAAATCTTGCTTTTGGAAATGTTCAAGTTGGTTCAACTCCTACAAAAACATTAACAATATCAAATACAGGAAATGCAACATTGACAGTTTCATCAATTAATTATCCGAGCGGATTTAGTGGAAGTTGGAGCGGTAATATTTCGGCAGGTTCAAGTCAAAATATTACTGTTACTTTTTCACCAACACAAGCAATTTTATATAGTGGAAATATTACAGTCAATTCAAATGCTTCAAGTGGAACTAATACAATAGTTGTATCAGGAACAGGAACATCTAATACAATACCATTAATTGGAAAGGTAGATTTACTAATTCCAAAAAATAATTCAACACTAATTCCAACTGTTCCTTATTTTGAATGGGAATGGCTACCGTATGATAATTTAACATATGAAATACAGATGAAAGGTAATAATATTTCAAGTTGGACTACGCTGAAAAATAACATTACAGAATTGAAACATAATAACATTTCGGATATTGAGAATTTATTTGGCAATGTTCTTCTAAAAGGAGAAGCATATTATTGGAGAGTTCGAGCCGAAAATATAGACGGCTCTACTTCCGAGTGGTCTGATGAAAATATGTTTACCGTTTATAATGACTATTCAAGTGGTGCGACCGATGAGCTAAAAAGAATAATAGGAATACCAGAAGGACATCAAAATAAAAATACTGTGATTTTTTATAATCATGGTTGGAATGGTTATAATTTAAGTAAATATAGTTCTTGGACAAATTATAATTCGTCAAACCCATATACAAGTTCATATTCAAGTGCAGGTCTAAAATGGGAATGTGTCGAATATATTGCACGTTATCAAGAATTAGTAAATAATGTAGATTTATTAGCTGTTACTGCAAAAGATGTATATTGGAGAAATAAAACACAAATAGAATCGCATGGAACAAAAACAACCGTTAAATTAAAAGAGGGAGATGTTTTATGTAGAGGAACAGGTAAATATGGTCATGTTGCAATTGCAGGAAATGTAACAGAAGATAACGAAGGTAATTTACAAGTTTATGTTTATCAACAAAATGGTATTCCTAAGGATGCAGGTTATCAAATTTTATCAACTGTTGGAACAGTTGATGATAATTATAATTATAAAAAACATTATACTTTTACAAAAGACAATAATGGAGTTTATAATTATGCTTATTTTAATATTGGATTTTTACGAGTTTTGCCCAATTTATTCATAAAAGAAAATAACAATTCAGAAAAATTTTCTTTAAATGATAATGAAATTTATCAAATAAACACAACTACGCCAACTATTATTTGGGGAAAAATGGGAAATAATAAATATCGTATATATGTAAAAGAAGAACAAACTGATGGGTCTTATACTTTGCTTTATCAAAAAGACGGAAATGGTAGTGGAACAAATGCTAATAG
>JAOZTW010000183.1 GCA_029938985.1 Bacteroidales bacterium
AGTTTTTTTTTCTACATTAGAAAGCAAGCTACCAGAATAATAAGAATAATAACAATTAAAAAAAATTGAATAGGAAGCATATTGAATCTCTCCTGCTTCTATACCCAATTGTCCATTTTTAACCAATGGCAGTATCAATTTGTCAAGACTTACTTTCCACGCACTCGCATAACCATAAAGCCCATGTGCTGCTTTGACTTTAAGTGCCATATCTCCATTTTTTTGAGCCAAGTCAAAAGCTAATTTTGAAAACTGAGAACCGGATTCTATTGAATCTACATTACCACACAGTATTACTCCATAGAAACCATAAGCTATACTTGAATTGGGTGTATTTCCATATTTGAATGATATTTCAATTTGTTTTAGTACGATTAAAACCATTAAATAAGGAGATACAATGTAGGCTGCATTTCCCAATAATTTAAGAACATGTATAGCTGCAATTAATTTAGTATTAGTCATTTCAGGCAAATCTATAAGGGTTTCTATAGGCTGTCCCGATAATAGAGAACCTATACTTCCAAATGCTTCTCCTACTATTTGGGGTGTTATTTCTTCTGGGAAAATAATGTCTAATTTTTTCATAAAAACTAAACCAATATTTATTGCTTCTACATACCTGTTTTGTGCTATCAGAGCCAAAATATTTACTTCTACAACTTTTGTTACATCAATTATATTTTTTGCTTTAAGAGATACTATTTTTGTCAATTTTTCCATCATTTCAAAATCGCCAACAAAAAAAGATACCTCTACAGCTTTTGTATATACCGCAAGTATTAAGTTATATGTAGTATTCCAATTTTCATCATCTAAACATTTTAAACTTGTTTGTAAGTAATTATTTGCTACTTCATAGGCATTAGAATTTTTTGCTTTACTACCAGCAGACAAATTCAATTGTGCAAATTTATTCAGTTCATTTCTATCTGAAATTAATGAACGACCATTATTAAGATGATTGACAATATTAAAAATCTCATTCTCAAATTTTTCTTTCGGGGTGTTTTCTAATAAAAAATAAGCTATTTCTAAATGGACTTTGTCTTTATTTTTATCTAAAATTAATGAATATGAAGCTTGCTGAACTCGGTCATGTACAAATTTAAAAGTAGTTATACTATCTTTCAAATATTTTTCATTGTCAATAGCAGCTAATTTGTAATTATCATCAAGAGGTAACACTAAGTTTTCGCTTAAACCTACCCATAACAAACTTAATGTCTCTTTTTGTGATAAGTTTGCGATAACTGATAAGTTTGTCAAGTCAAATCTATTGCCAATACAAGCTGCAAGTTTTAATATTTCAACAGTTTTTTTTGGTAATTTATCTATTTTTTTTATCATCAAATCAACTACATTGTCTGAGTAATTTTGACTATCTATTGCTGATTTTTCCCACTTCCATTGAGTAGTTAACCAATCAAATATTAGTATTTTATCTTCATATAAACTTGTAAGTAATTGGATTGTAAAAAAAGGATTTCCTTCTGTTTTTGCATAAATAATATCTGTAAGTTTAGTAGCTTCGTCCTCTTTACATAAAAGAGTTTCAGCTATAAGTAGATTTACATCTGTTTTATTCAAATGTTCAAGAGTTATAGTATTAATGCTTACTTTTTCTTTTTGCAAATCATCTTTCATTTTAACAAAAGGGTGGTTTGGATATATTTCATTATCTCTATACGCTCCAATTACAAGAAAATATTTATTAAGATCGTCTGTAATTAGTGTTTTTATCAGATTTAGAGAAGAAATATCTGCCCATTGCAAATCGTCAATAAACAGAACTAATGGATGAGCCTTTGAACATATTGACCTTACAAAATTCTGAAAGACCATATTAAATCTGCTTTGTGCTTGCTGTCCGTCTGCTGCTTCTACATCAGGTTGTTTACCAATTATTAATTCCAATTCTGGTACAATATCAATAATCAACTGTCCATTACTTCCGAGCGATTTCAATATTTTTTCTTTCCACAAACTAAGTTCAACTTCATTTAAAGACAGTATCAAATGACAAAAATTAGTAAAAGCTTGTTTGATAGCATAATGAGGTATGTTTTTTTGAAATTGGTCAAATTTTCCTGATATGAAATTTCCTTTGTGTTCGGTAATTCCTTTGTGTATTTCGTTTACCAATGCTGATTTTCCTATTCCTGAGTATCCTGCAACAAGCATCAGCTCTTTGCTTCCTTTGCTGACTCTTTCATAAGTTTCTATTAATGATGATATTTCTTTATCTCTGCCGTATAATTTTTGTGGGATAGAAAATTTTCCCGTAAAATCTTTTATACCAAGTTCAAATTTTTTAATTCTATTATTTTCATCAAGCAATTGTAAACAGTTTTCTATATCATGTCTTAAACCTGAAGCAAATTGGTATCTATCCTCTGCATTTTTATTAAGCAATTTCATAACAATATCCGAAAGTACTTCTGGAATTGAATTATCAACTTTATAAACATCAATCGGGCGTTTGGCAATATGAGCATATACAAGCTCCATAGGGTCTGAAAAGACAAATGGTAATTTTCCAGTCAATATTTCATACATAACAACACCGAGTGAATAAAGGTCAGAACGATAGTCTATTCTTCTGTTCATACGCCCTGTTTGTTCAGGTGATATGTAGGATAATGTGCCTTGTAGATGTTCGGGATTACCAAGATGTTGAGTCTTAATATCAAACTTACTTGCAATACTAAAATCTATTATATTTATTTCATTTTCAGTATTGACAAGGATATTATTTGAATTAATATTTTTATGAATAATGTTCTGTGTGTGTATTTCTCCCAATACATTTGTTATATTTACAAGTGTTTTAAGAAAATCGGACAAATTAAATTTTTGTCCAACATAAACTTCTTTTAACGACCGACCTTCAAAATAAGTCATATTCAGTTCTATAGTATCTTTTTTTGTTACTTTGCTTAGTATTTTTCTAATTCCAGATATTTTTAGATTTTTCGTAATATCATATTCATTAGAATAAAGCAAGTCATTTGATAGATTATTATTTTTTGTTATTTCTATCAGTTCCATTTCTTTTATTTCAGGAAGTTTATTTTTGAATTCTTCAAGACTACAATCTATAAGACTGTTTGCAATCAGAAAACTGTTTTTAAAATTATTAAGTTTTGTGTATTTAAGTCCAAACACTTTGGCTATAGCCTCTGTATAGATTTTATCACTTAACTTATCTCCATTTTTTAATAGATACTCATAACGTTTACAGGCATTTGTAAACATATCTTTATCTTTTTTGATATAGCCTTCTACATTGAGATATTTTTCACTTAGTTTACCATCAAATAAAACCTTTATTTCTTCCTTCAAAGAGTAATCATTTTTATATCTGTCTATAATTAGATTACATATATTAGTTCTTGTTGGTTTATACTTACCACTTTTATCTTGTAGAGCTTCGAATTGTTTCTTTTCTGTTTCAAAAGAAATCCATAACGAATATTTTGCAAATAGCATAGTTAAATATTTTGAATTTTTAAATTAACAAATTGTAAACAAAAGTAAGTCCTTTCGTATAATTCTTACACCTTATTTTTGGAAAGTTTTTGGAAAGTTTTAATAAATAAGCACTGGTTCAGTTTAGTTCTTCAATCTGTTCTTCAAAATATGATATTTGATCTTTAAATAACATAATATTTCCATTTTTATCAATATTGTATTTTGTTTCGGTAATTTTTTTTTGTTTTGTATTATCCTCGTCATCACAATATGTTACTAATGTTGTAAATTCAAAGTTGTCAGTAAATATTGTACTCATGTTTTCGCTACTACTGCTATAAGCTACCGTTAATCTATCTATTACAGCACCCTCATTAGTAAGCGAATAAACACTAACATCGTGTGATTGACTTATCCCCTCAGTCCAAGAATGAATAATAAATAATTTGTAATTTTCGGGAGAAGGTAATATTAATTCTATCTTACACTTACTTGATTTTGAGCAAAAGAAATCATATTGTTTTAAATAATCGTGATAATTTATATCTACCATATATCCTTTTAAATCCTGATTTCCATCATACGTAAAAGGAAAACTACTTTTTTCTATTTTAGAAAAAAGTTCACCAACTTTATTTTCATAAACAGGATTTGATGTTTTTAGAAAAACAATAATTCCATCATCGTTTATTTTATATTTTGAAATTTTGCCTTTTAAATATTCTTGATTTTTATTTTCATTATCCGAAATATTCAAAAACTTTTCCCAAGTAGTAATTTCAATTTCAAGTTCTTTGTTTATTGAAAAACAAGAATAAGAATTATAATCTGCATTTTTAACCAACTCACCAATAAGTATTGTAGATAGTATTTTTCCAGTTTTTGAAATTGTATATAATGTATAGCTATTTGTTAAGTCTTCAATATTAGGATTTATTTGTTTTGAAATAACAAATATGTCAAAGTTTTTTGTGGACAATGTTTTTTTCCCAAAATAATGATACTTAAATTCATAAGCATTTGAATCTGTATATGTTTTTTTATCAATATTGTTTTTTTCAAAAAAATTCACACAGTTATAATCAACAGCTTTTAAAAAATTTTGTTTTTTCCAACTGCCTTGATTAGTATTAATAGGAAAATTTAATTCATTGAAATTAGTAACAAAATCGCTGAATTTAATTTCTGGTTTAATTTCTATTATATTTTCTGCCTTATCTTTATTATTGCAAGAACAAAATATTAATAAAACGGTAATTGATAAATATAAATATTTCATAAATATATTAATTTTTGGAATTGAGGTTGATATTCAACTGTATTGGCATGTTTCATGTAACCACGAGCTAAAGCACATGACACTGATAAAAAAAGGAACTACCGTTTTTCAACTGAATTTCAACTGAATTTCTATTTAAACAGACTTAATAGTTTTCTTTGAAGAAAGTTAATAAATTTGGCAATAATATTTTTAGGCTCTTCTTCTTTGTCGTCATAATATCCTTGTCCATATCCTTGTCCATATCCTTGTCCATATCCTTGTCCATATCCTTGTCCATATCCATATCCGTATCCATATCCGTGTTTAAAACCATATCTAACAGATGTTTTTATACCATTAATAACAATATTTACACTTTTAATATCATTATTTTGTTTCATTTCATCTAAAATACGAATTGAATTTTTGGTTGAATAGTCTTGTCTAATAACATAAACATAAGTGTTAACAAGTTTTGTAAGTAAAAGAGCATCAGCAACAATACCTACTGGCGGAGTATCAATTATTACATAATCAAAATCTTTTTTTACTTTTTCAATAAAATTAGTCATTTTTTGAGACTCTATTAATTCGGCAGGGTTTGGTGGCGTTGGTCCTGAAATAGCGAGATATAGATTTTTTATTTTTGTTTTAACAATAGTCTCTTCGTAAGTGTTTTGTCCTACAAGGTATGGACTTATCCCATTATCATTTTCCATATCAAAACTCAAATGAATTTTAGGTTTTCTTAAATCAAGTCCAATTAAAAGAGTTTTTTTATTGGTAATAGATAAAACTGTTGCTAAGTTAATGGCTACAAATGTTTTACCTTCACCACTGACAGTTGATGTAACAGCAATAACATTGTTTTGTCTCTCCATCAGTACAAATTGCAAATTAGTACGCAAGGCTCTAAATGTTTCGGATATAGCCGCTTTTGGATTTGTATGCACAGGAATTGTACCTTTTTTATTATTGAGAATAACCGAACCTATAACAGGTATTTTAGTTAGATTTTCAACATCTGTTCTATCAACAATTTTGTTGTTAAACAATTCTATTATAACAATAATAATTATTGGTATAGCCAAAGCAATCATATAAATTCTTGATTTATTTGTTCCTCCTTTTGTACCCTTATAACTCATTGTTTCTATACGAGCTTTATCAATAATTTTCATATCTGGTTCGTTTGATGCAAGTGTAATTGCGGCCTCCATTCGTCTCATTAATAAAAAATTATACATTTCATTGTTTACTTCAAATTCTCTATTAATATTCATCATTTGACGTTCTGCGGCAGGTAGTAAGTATAGTTCCATGTTAATTGCTTTTGCTTTTGCTTTTATGTCGTTTATCGAAGAATTTGTGTATTTAATTGTTTGTTCTATATGTGTAAAAATTGAGTTTCTCACATTTTCAATTTCTAATTTAGAAATTGTGTTGGGTGGGATTACTGCGTTGTCTTCTATTGAAAAGGTTAAAATTTTTCTTTGATATATAGCCTCCTGTAATACACTAATATATTGTACTAATGCCATATCGTTTACACCCACTATTGTAGGCGACATAATAGCCTCATTATCTGGATTTTCTTTTAAATCTTTTAATAAATGGTCATAATAATAAAGTTTTAGTTCCTGTTGTTTTCTTTCACTATCTAGCTCTAATATTTGTGATAACAAATTTTGACCTTCTGCACTGATATCTATTGAATTAGTTTGTTTAAAATATTGCATTTTATCTTCAGCTGTTCGCAATGAATCTGTAAAATTATCAAGTTGAAAATCAATAAAATCCATAGTATTAATTGCAATCATATTTTTTTCATTCATTTCAATATCAATATAGATTTCTAAAATCTTGTTTAGATAATCTATTTCTTTTTTTGGTACTGTTCCTATTGTCCATAGCCACAAAATTGTGCTTTGTTCTAATAATTCTACATTCAATTTCGATTTATATCGTTGAATCAAACTTGTTTTACTTTCTTTGTAAAAATAGTATTCATTGCCTACAACATTTTTATTAAAGCGAATAGAATCTTTTACTATTTTAAACTTGAACTGGTTAAAAGAAAATGTTTCATGAAATTTTAATTCTTGTTCAATTTTAAAATTCTTTATTGATAAAAGATATTTTGAAGTATCAATTATTTTAATACTAACCTTTGTTCCAATATGTTGGTAATAATTTGAGTCCAATTCTACTATAAATGGAGAATTTGTGTATAATTCAACATCGTTTTTAAATTTTCGTTTTTGATAATAAGTTACATCAAAATCTAACTCATTAAAAACTAATTCGTTTAGTTGATATGATTTTATGAAACTAATTTCATTAGTTAAGTTACTTTTATTAGAAAAAAGTCTTAATCCGCCAGCATAGTTCTCAGGATTATTGTTAGCCCCCTTCACCTGTATTGTTGTATGAAATCCATAAGTACTGTAAACATATCTGTTGACAATATAATTATAACTATATGCTATAACTATTGCTATTAAAAATAAATACCAATATGCCAATGATTTGAAAAAATATTTTTTAATCATTAATGAGGTTTGAATACCTGTGTTTTTATTGTTCTCAGCCATTTATCTTAACAATGTTATTAAAAGAGTTATTGTTGATACAGTAGTAAGTGTTGTTGTTAGTAATGTTAGAAAAACTGAATAATCAGAAATATTCCTTCTTAATATCGCTATTTTTCTTGGTTGTGCATACAACAAATCATTTGGTTGAAGGTAAAATCCCTCTTGTTCTAATAATTTAATATCGGTTAAATCAATATGATATGTTACATATTTGTTACCATATTTTCTCAAAACCATTACCTTTGTTAAACTACCATAACTTGAAATTCCGCCAGCCGAAGCAACGGCATCTAATACTGTAACTCGTTCTTGGAAAAAGGATACTGTTCCTGTTTGACTAAATTCTCCAAGAAAAGTTATATTAAAACTTGTTAGCCTTACATTAACTATTGCTTCTTTTGATATTTCGTGAGTACGGTCTGTAATCATTGTTCTAACTTCTGATATTGTTTTACCTGCTATAAGAAAATCTCCAAGAATTGGAACATTAACATAGCCAGAATCAGTTACAAGATAACCTGTAAAAAAGAAATCCTGACCACCTTGATTACCGTTACCGCCAGTACTTCTACTTGTTGAAATTGTTTCGAATAATTCGTTTACTTCTTTGTTTGTCGTTTTTATATCTACATACAAATAGTCGTAAGGTTGTAATTTATACTCATTTGGTGTGGTGATATATTCTTTTGGTTCTTCTTTTTGCTCCTTTTCTTTGTCTTGAATATATTTAATATGGCGACTACAAGAAGAAAATAATATTATTAACAATGGAAATAATATTAAAACACGTTTATTTACTGGAAAATAATGAAACATAAGTAATGAATTAAGAATTAGGAATTAGGAATTGGTTTACACCTTTAAAAATACACATATTTATTTTAACATGCCTAAATATATCCTAAATAGTTAATTAAATTTTGACAAAGATAATTTTTTTTTCAAAAAAAAGAATGTTTTTTTATTTGCTATAGTATTTTTTATCATTTTTTCGGTATAAAATAAAATTTGTAAACAATAGTAATTAACAGATTATTAGTAATAAAATGAATTAATATTAATTAAAAATATAGTAAAAACAAACAATCATTTTTTTAAAAATTATTTTAAAATTAATAGAAATTAATCAATTTAAAGTTAAATTTTACTACTTTTGTTTTTTAAATACCGAAATTATAAACTTTAAAATTAATATTATGAAATTTTTTAAAACATTAAAATTAGTTATTTTTTTAACATTATTATTTTTGGGAACAAACAGCTCGCTTGTTGCACAAATTGATAAAAGTGATTGGATTGGTGAATTTCCTGAGGGCTGTACCACAATTACTGTTGGAAAACAAGCTACAACAGATGGTTCTGTAATAACCTCACATACAGACGATAGTCATAGAACAAGATCATGGATGGATATTGTACCT
>JAOZTW010000806.1 GCA_029938985.1 Bacteroidales bacterium
TTGGATGGATATTGTTCCTGCAAAAGAGCATAAAAAAAATGAAGACGTTACAATGTATAAGCGAAAATCAAGTAAAGAGTTTGCAATGCCTACTTACAAACATGAGCCGATTGGAAAAATTCCACAAGTTAAAAAAACTTATGGTTTTATTAATACTGCATATCCATGTATGAACACCGAGCAACTTGCAATAGGAGAATCTACTTTTGGTGGAAGAAACAAATTACAATCAGACGAGGGTTTGATTGACTGCCAAAGACTTGTGCAACTAATGCTTGAGAGATGTACAACAGCAAGAGAAGCAATAAAATTAGCAGATAAACTTACTAAAAAATACGGCTGGAACGATGCAGGAGAATGCCTAACAATTGCTGACACCAAAGAAGTTTGGCATTTAGAAATAGTGGGACCAGGAAAAGGAAATGTAGGTGCAGTATGGGTGGCTCAAAGAGTGCCAGACAATCATGTTTCGGTTAACGCCAATGCAAGTAGAATTAGAAAGATAAATTTAGAGGATAAAGATAATTTTATGGCATCGGACAATGTATTTGACATAGCAAAAAAATATAATTACTATAATGGAGATAATGAAAATTTTGAATTTTGTTATGCCTACGCACCTCACAGCCGAGAATCGGTTGCTTCCCGAAGACGAGAATGGAGAACTTTTGATTTATTAGCTCCATCTTTAAAGCTCTCGCCTACCGCCGAAAATTATCCTTTTTCGGTAAAACCAGACGAAAATGTGTCGTTAGAAAAAATTATTGAAGTTTTTAAAGACTACTACGAATTTACTCCCTACGACATGACACAAAATATTACGACAACAGATAAAGACGGAAAAACAATTATTTCTCCAATGGCAAATCCATTTATGCCCTACGACCAATTAAACATTAGCAACGCAAGCGGTAGCTGGTATATGGTAGATGACAAAACAAATAAAATTACTTTTTTGGGAGAACGCACTATTGCAAGATGGTACACTATGTATGGTACAATTACTCAGTCGAGAGACTGGCTACCCAACGAGGTGGGAGGAGTGGTTTGGTTGGCACAAGATAATATTGCTACTTCTATTTATATACCTGTATATTGTGGAGTTACCGATTTGCCACAATCCTACAAAACACCTGGTAGAACAAATGGATACACTCGTGAATCGGCTTGGTGGGCATTTAACAGGCTTGGTACGCTAACAGCACAACGATGGGGAGACATGCGACTTGATATTGAGGAGGTTTGGAAGCCAATGCAATCTAATTTTATAGAGTCACAAAAAAACATAGAAAAAAAAGCTGTTGGAATTGAAAACAGTGAAGAGAGAAAAAGGTATTTAACAGAATATACAAATGAATGTGGCAAAAAAGTAGTGGCTGAAGCTTGGCGACTTGGCGATTTTTTATGGACAAAATATGATGAGAAATTCTAATAATTTTGGCATGTTGCAAATAAGGCCAAATAATTGATGTTTTTTTATCAGTTAGTACGTATTTTAGGCGTTTTTCACGAGTGTCAAGTTCAAGGCTTTTTTTAAATATTAGAATTAAAATTTACCTTTGTAAATGAGCATTTTAATATTTCAAAAGTAACGAAGAAATTGATGCTCGTGAAAAATGCCGTATTTTAGCTCAATATTATAAAGATAAGCTGTAATTATCAGTAAATAAAAACAAAGTGATAAAATATTTATTATAATAAAAAATTAAAAAAATGAAATACAAAATAATTGTTTCAGTGTCCTTATTAATGTTTCTTTTTTCATGCAGTAGTGAACAATATGAAAAAAAAGTGGAAAGTACATTTGCTAACGGTACTACGATGGTAGAGAAATATTATAAATGGAGTGGAAACGAAAAAGTGGTGTTTAAAGAAATTCATTATTTTTCGAATGGGGCAAAAGAATATGAAGGTCAATACAATAGACATGGTAAAAAACATGGAACTTGGACAACTTGGCATGATACAGGTACACGCTGGCTTCAAGAAACTTATAAAAATGGGGTTAAAGATGGTGTTTTTATAGAATGGTATAAAAGTGGTAAAAAAAGTTTTGAAGGTGAATATAAAAATGGATTACCAAATAGAAAATGGACTTTTTGGGAAGTAGATGGTAAAAAATTATTCACCAAAAAATATAAAAACGGAAAATTATTGAATTAATAAGCAAGGAATGATACAATGATACAATGATACAATGGTTCAATGATACAATTATGTAATTATAAACCAATTGATTAAAAAAAAATAAATGTGTAAAAACTATAGTATGGGTACTTGGAAACGTCTAAACAACAATGACAAGTACTAATTTGGAGTTTTTTATAACTAAAGTTTTTGCCTTCATATTTACCAGATTATTAGATAGTTGTAGTTTTTTAGTAAAAACATAACACCCAGATAATCAACATATTAAATTTTTACAAATAACACTTAATT
>JAOZTW010000184.1 GCA_029938985.1 Bacteroidales bacterium
TAAAAAAGCAGAAAAAGAAAAAGAAAAAATAGAGTTTGAAAATAAAGTTTTCAAACTATATGTTAGAGATGGTAAAAGTATTAAAGAAATTGCTGAAATTTTTGAAAAAACTCAAGAGGAAATAACGAAAATATTAGAAATCAATTAAAATAAAACACTTAAAGAGTTTTTTGCTTTTTAACGAAATAATGGTACTAACTTTTTTTATACATCAATTTTTTAACACCTTAATGAGCTTTAGTCCAATTTAATGAGATTTCTAAAGGATAAAAGAGTAAACAATTCAGGCATATTAAAAACAGAAATATCTCTGATTAAATAAGTTCAGACCTCTATAATTGTATTTTAAGGTGTAAACCAATTTTTTTAATTCCTAATTCCTAATTTAAAACTCTATACTTGAAATATTTTTTTAAAATCTTCAACTTGTTTAGGACTGCCAAGCACAAAAAGCATGGTATTTATTCTAATAATAAAATCACTTGGAGGATTATAAATGTATTCACCATTTGGCATTTTTAATCCTACAATTATAGCTCCTGATTTTTTTCTAATGTTGATTTCACTTAAAGTTTTATTTATAAGATTTTCAGGTAAATCATAACAAGGTATTTCTTCTAAATTAACTGTTTCTCCATTTTTGAGCATTATGTTTTCTAAAAATTCAATAACATCTGGATGCGAAACTAATTTAGCCATTCTTGTACCACCTACTTTGTCAGGCATAATTACATTTGTAGCACCTGCTCGTTTTAGTTTTGTGTCGGAATGTTCGTCAGAAGCTCTGCTAATAATTGTCATTGTTTCGTTAAATTCTCTTGCAGTAAGAACAACAAAAAGATTATCTGCATCGCTTGGTAATGTGGTTATTAAAGCACTCGCATTTTCTACTTTTGCTTTCAATAAAATATCTTCATGCGAAGCATCACCGTAAATAAAATGTAGGAACTTGTTATGCTCTTCACGTTCTGTAATTATTTTTTGTCGTCTTTCAATAACAACCACAGTTTTATTATCATTAATAAGTTCATGTGCTGCCTGTCTTCCATTTCTTCCATAGCCACAAACAATAATATGGTCTTCTATTTTTTTATATTCATTTTTCATTATTCTTTCTTTTAAATTCTCTTGAAATTCTCCTCCAAAAAGAAATCCTGTTATATTTGAAATTACATATCCAAGAATAATAAAACTGACAATTATTAGAAAAGAAGTAAACAGTATTCCTATTTGAGACAAAGGTTTAATTATCCCAAAACCAACTGTGGAGATGGTCATTACAGTCATAAAAAAAGCTTCAATAATTGTGTAGTCTTCTATTAAAATAAATCCAACAGTACCAATAATCACAAGTGCAATAAGTGCCAAAAGCGAATAATATATTTTTCTTCTACTTTCAGGAAAAAGTATAAACATAATAATTAATATTAATTGTGGTTTTATCTTAATAACTTATTACACCCAGTATTTCAAGTAATTAATTTTTTTTAAATCTGTAAATTTCGTACAAGTTTATTTCCTATTTGACAATGCAAACATCTTTGTTTTATACAATATTCATTATTTAACTGTATCAATGATTGCGAATAAAAAGCATTATCTATGTTAATATCAATTTCTTTCCAATTTCTTATAATCGCATTATTTTCTGGTTTAATATTTTCTAAAAGTTCCAATGCTCTGTTCTGATAACTTTCGTTTGATTTTTTCATTCCATAAACAAAAAGAAATAAAGATACTGTATTGATTAAAATATTATCAATTGCAGATTTTCCTAAATTTTTGACTCGTTTTTTACTTTCTTTATCAAAAACATAATGATAATCCCAAGCCTTAGAAGCAGTAATGGTAAATAAATTTCTAATTTCTGTTACTTCTTTATTTTCAAGTATTTTAGAAAATAATTTTGAAGATTTGTATATTAATTGTGCAAATTGTGCTATTCTTATTGTAGGAAAATTAGAAGGTCGTAGTCTTAAAAATTTCCATAAATGACTATCAATAGGTTTTAAATCAAATTTTGTTTTCAAAAATTTGTATTCATTCTTTAGTGTTTTATAATATCCATTATCATAATTCTCATTAAGCATTCCTGCCTGTCCAAATAGCATAGCTTCTATTTGCAACAAGTTATTTTTATGTTTTGATAAATATTTCAGAGGTAACGATTTAGATAGCATTTCGAATGGCACAGCATTTTTTTTGAAGCCAAAATTTTTAGCAATATACTGATAAAATGTTTCCTCCCAATTGTTTTTATTTTGATTTAATAATTGTTCGATAATTTTAGATTTTTGCTCCAATCGTTCAATTTGCAAACGACTTAGCCAATGTTTTATCGCAAATTTATCAACATATTTTATCTTAGAAAAGCATGCAATTTTATTATTACTTTTGCATAGTTCCAAATAATTGTGAAGCAATTTTTGATTATAAGTTAATTCAATAGTAGGTATTTGTTCGCCTGTGGTTCGGTATGTTTTTAAATTATTATAGTTAACAGCATGTAAAACAACGCTATTATATGCCACATCTTTATTGTGTTTATGTTGATACCAATCCGAAGCTTTAATATGAATCTCCACATTTCCTGCCCAAACTTGATTTCCAATATTTATTTGAGCATTAAAAAAATCTGGACCAGCATCATTATTTTTGTGTCCTGTTTTGATTATTTCAACTTTCTCGCCAGTATCAGCTATCAAACCCTCTTTTTCAAAAAGATTGTTTTCCCAAATAAATTGCAAAAAATTTTCGTTCATATTAATTTTTATATTTCATTAAAAAGAATCTGGATTTCGGATTTTTGTTGAATCTGAAATCCAAATTTATTGTAAGTACCCATACAAAAGTTTTTACACATTTGTATTTTTTAATCTATTGGTTTATAATCACATAATTGTATCATTAAATAATTGAATCATTGAACCATTGAATAATTGTATCATTAAATAATTGAATCATTGAACCATTGAATAATTGTATCATTGTATCATTCTTTAATATGATTTTTTAAGTTTCTTTATATAATTCATCTTCTCGCCAAATTCCTTTTTTTTCTTTACCTTCTTTTGTCCTAAATTTTCCTTTACCATGTTTTCGTCCGTCTTTCCAGCTACCTTCATATCTCCAACCATCGGCAGAGATATAAACCCCTATTCCATGCTGATTTCCTTTTTTCCATTCGCCATTATATTTGCTACCTCCATCAAAAGTATATGTGCCTTGACCATTAAATAAGTCATTTTTAAATTCTCCTTCGTAGCTACTACCATCTTTAAAATCTAACTTTCCAGAACCATTAAACATTCCTTGTTTAAATTCTCCCACATATTTATCGCCATCTTTTGTTGTGTAAACACCTTGTCCATGTTTTTTATCATTTACATAGTCGCCCTCGTAAGCACTACCTGAATAAGAAGTATATTTTCCTTTTCCGTCTTTGTTGCCGTTTTTCCATTCACCAACATAATTATTTTTGTTATAATCAGTGTAGTCTCCATGTCCATTAAACAAGTCATTATTAAATTCTCCTTTATAAATACTACCTTGCGATGTTTTTAGCTCGCCACTTCCAGCGTATTTATCTAACTTAAAATCGCCTTTATAAACACTTCCATTGCTATTGTTAAAAGTCCCTACCCCATGAAAAAAATTATTTTCAAAATCACCAATATATTTACTTCCCGATTTATATGTTAGTGTTCCTTTTCCATGCTTATTTCCGTCAATCCAATCGCCATCGTAAGTGTAGGTTTTTGTAGTTATTTTACCTTTTCCATTTTTAAGGTCAAATCTATAATCTCCTTCATAAACTTTACCGCCAGTATATTTATATTTTCCTTTTCCATGTTTCATATCTTCGTACCACGCCCCCTCATAAAACTCACCAGATTTGAAAGTCATTTTACCATTTCCATGTCTATAACCATTTTCGTACTTACCTTTATATTTGTCGCCGTTTGAATAATGAAATGTTCCTGTGCCGTTAAAGTTATCGTCCGAAAATTCTCCATCATATTTTGCTCCACTCACAAAATAATAGGTTCCATTACCGTGCATATTTCCATTCATAAATTCGCCTTCATATTTAGAACCATCTGAATATTCGTAAGTTCCTTTTCCATGTTTCAAGTCATCTTTATATTCGCCAACATATTTAGCTCCATCTTTTCTGCTATATGTCCCTTTGCCGTTAAACATACCTTCTTTAAAATTTCCTACATACTTATTTCCCGTTTTAAAAACATAAGTCCCCTTTCCATTATCACAATCTCCACTAATACAACCTGTTTCTTGTGCATTAATAAACGGAATAAAGATAATCGCAATTAAAATTGTAATTATTGATTTTTTCATAGCTTTATTTTTTATATTTTATGCAAAAATACTCAAAATTACTTTATTAAAGTGCATGTATTAAATTTATTTTCAAAAAAAAAGAACTACTTTTAAATAGTTCTTTTGTTTACAGATAATTGTGCTTAAAATAAATATAATATATTAAAATATTTTATTACCGAAATTTTTGATATTTTTCATTTATCGGTTGACATTTTTCTTTATTTTAAAACCTTATTTTTTTGGTTTAAACCTTAGGAGATAATCATTGTGGTATTCATTTTTCTACTAAGGTTTTAAATAAAAATAAGGTTTTTAAAGAGCAAAAAAGTGTCAACTACTTTTTTGCATTTATGAAAAATGCCAATTTTTTTTAGTTTTAAAGATTATTTTGTCGTAAAACTTTATTTTTTTACTAAGAAATTGATAAATAATTGTATTTTAAGGTGTAAACCAATTCCAAATTCTTAATTCCTAATTATCATTTACAGCTTTATCTATAATTTTTTTAAGGTAATGTTTTGGTTTTATGCCAGATATTCTTTCAATTTGTTTACCGTCTTTAAAAATGATTATAGTAGGAATACTTTTTATATGATATTTATTTGCTATAGTTCTATTCTCATCAATATTTAGTTTTGCAATTTTTGCTTGATCTATTTCTTCGGCAAGTTCGTTAATAATTGGACCTAATATTCTACACGGTTGACACCATGCCGCCCAAAAATCAACAAGAACAATTCCTTTACTTGTTTTTTCTGTAAAATTGTTATCATCAAGTATTAGGAGTTTTTTACTGTCGTCTTCTGGAGTATAGTTTTTCATGTTTTTTTTAAACAATGCAGATATTATCAACAAAAAAGTGACTATAATAAGTATAATTGAACCTGTAATAATTAGAGCTATTTTCATAATATAATTTTTTGGCAATTTTCATAAATGCAAATTACTGCGATATTTTGATTATTTTAAAATCCTCATTTACAATAAGTAAACTGCGGTATTTGAAAAATTAAAAAATGCCTTGTACTTTACATTTATGAAAAACGCTAATTTTTTAATAATTTATTGAATTTTTAAAACCTCGTTTATCGCCTCCAGGTAACCTTCTTTTGATAAAGCTCCTGTTGCCATAGTTGGTTGTGAACCATTTGTTGGGCAAAAAATTACTGTAGGAATACTTTCTATTCCAAAAAATGCCGCTAAATCCTTCTCGTTGTCAATATCTACTTTGTAAAAAATAATTTTACCATCATATTTTACTGACAGTTCGTCCATAATTGGAGCAACCATTCTGCATGGCTTACACCAATCTGCATAAAAATCTACAACACAAGGTAGTTCTCCTAAATAATTCCATTCTTCATTATTTTCATAATTAAATACTTTCTCTTTAAATTCAGCTGTTGTTAATTGAATTACTTTAGTTTTTCCTCCATCTTTTGCATTATTGTTGTTAGCCGTAGTATTTGTTGTATTGTCTTCTGTTGTATTATTACAGCTACTTAAACTCATCACAAAAACTAATGATAATACTGTTAAAATTGGTAAATAAATTTGTCTATATTTCATAATTAATTGTTTTTAAGTGAAAATGAAATAACAAGTAAGTTGGCTTACTGGATAGTTATTTTTCACAAAGTTTATATTTATTTTTATTTTACTTACAAAATAGCGTTAAAAATTATGCCGTATTTTAAAAATGATAATTTTATTATAGATAAAAACATTAATTATCCTATATACTCTCTGATTATCAAGCTGTAATAATTTTCAAACAAACAAAAAACCGCAACTGACAAAATGTCGGTTGCGGTTGAAAATTGAAATTCAATTGAAATTCTACTGGATTTAAGACACATATAGATAATCAAGGTTTACTGTAGTTGCAACTCTCGTTGCAGTTATGAGGCTTTGCTTTAATATCTTTTTATTCAGAGCAAAGCCCTTAATTGCAACGAGAGTTGCAACTACAGTAAACCTTGTTAATTTATTTCCATTGTATTTCAACTGAATTTCATTTCTTTTTCCAACTGTCTCTTAATGTTACTGTTCTATTAAAAACAAGTTTGTTTTCTGAGGTGTTTTTATCCAAACAGAAATACCCTGTTCTTTCGAATTGAAATTTTTCTAAAACTTTGGCATTTTTAACAAAAGGTTCAATATAACATGGTTTTACAGTTAAAGAATCGTGGTTTAAATTATCTTTAAATGTTTTTCCGTCTTCCACTATATTAGGGTTTTCGGTAGAAAACAATCTATCAAAAAGTCTAACATCGGCTTTAATTGCATGATTAATTGATACCCAGTGTAATGTGCCTTTTACCTTTCTGCCATCTGGTGATTTTCCTCCTTTTGAAGCAGGGTCGTAAGTACAATGTACTTCTGTAATATTGCCGTTTTCGTCTTTTACAAAATCGTTACATTTAACAAAATACGCATATCGTAACCGGACTTCTTTTCCCGGTTTTAGTCTGAAAAATTTGCGGGGTGCTGCCTCTCTAAAATCTTCTCGTTCAATATATATTTCTCTTGAAAAAGGAACTTTTCTTGTACCCATAGTTTCGTCTTCTGGGTTGTTTACAGCATCTAATTCTTCTGACTGCCCTTCGGGATAGTTGGTTATTACTAATTTCAATGGATTTAAAACTGCCATCAAACGTTGAGATTTTTTGTTCAAATCTTCTCTAATAGAATACTCTAACAGTCCTATGTCTATTATATTTTCTCGCTTTGCTATTCCTACTTTTTCTGCAAATATTCGTAAAGCTTCTGGTGTGTATCCACGTCTTCTTAATCCCGAAATTGTTGGCATTCGTGGGTCGTCCCAGCCCAAAACATGTTTTTCTTTCACTAATTGTAATAATTTTCGTTTGCTCATAACTGTATAGTTAAGGTTCAAACGGGCAAATTCTATTTGGCGAGGACGATAGTCTCCTTCTACTATTTGGTCAAGATACCAATCATACAAAGGGCGATGGTTTTCAAATTCGAGAGTGCAGAGTGAATGTGTAATACCCTCAATATAATCCGATTGCCCATGCGTAAAATCATAAGTTGGATATATACACCATTGGTTACCCGATTTGTGATGATTTGCATGCAGGATACGATACATAATAGGGTCTCGCATGTGCATGTTTGGAGAGCACATATCAATTTTAGCTCTCAAAATCATTGAGTTATTTGGAAAAACGCCGTTTTTCATTTTCTCAAAAAGCTCTAAATTTTCGTCAACATTTCTGTTTCTGTAAGGACTTTCTGTTCCTGATTTTGTAGGTGTTCCTCTGTATTCGTTTATTTGTTCGGCTGATAATTCACAAACATAAGCTTTCCCTTTTTTTATTAGCATTACAGCCCATTGGTAAAGTTGTTGAAAATAATCCGATGAATATAATTCTCTGTCTTCCCAGTTTGCTCCAAGCCAGTTAAGGTCTTTTTTAATAGACTCAACATATTCAGTATCTTCAGTAATAGGGTTGGTATCATCAAAACGGAGATTAAATTTTCCATTATAATTTTCGGCAATACCAGAGCTTAACAATATAGCTTTGGCATGTCCTATGTGTAAATATCCGTTTGGTTCGGGGGGAAATCGAGTATGTATTCTTCCTTCATATTTTTTATCTTCAATATCTTGTCTTACAATCGTTTCTATAAAATTATACGATTTTGTTGTTTCTTCTGATTTCATGTGTTTCTAAAAATTATTTATTTAAAGACAAAAGTAAAACTTTTTTTAATAAAGCCAAAAAAAGTAAATAAATTTGTAAAAAGATAATTTGTTTTTTTTAGGTATATTAAAATAATTGACTAATTTTTTTTAACAATTCAATAAATAATATGCCTAAGTATCCATTCAGGGTTTGTTCATGAAAAATGTAAAAACTTGGAAGATTTTGACTTCAAGAAAATAAGTTTAACGATTTTTATTTTATATTTTTATCTTATGTTTTTTGTTTTTTAAAGTTACAACTATTTATAATGTCCTTCGCAAGACAATATAATTATTTCTGTTTCAGTAATTTGATACACTAATCTGTTACTTTTATCAACACGTCTCGACCAACAAACCAGATAATTTATGTTTAAGAGTTTCGGGGTTTCCCCGTAGCTGTAAATGGTGTTCGTTTAATTTCGTATAGAAGCTTTATTATTTTTTTAAATTTTTTCTTATCAGTTAAAGCCCAATTATTGTATTGTTCAATAGCTTTTGTTCTAAATTTAACTAAAGTTTTTGCTTTCATAATAATATAATTATCAAACTGTTGTAATTTTACTACAAAAAGATAATATATTAAAAATCAACATATTAATATTCAATAAAAACACTTAATTGACATAATATCAGTATTTTACAAGTAGTATTACAAA
>JAOZTW010000807.1 GCA_029938985.1 Bacteroidales bacterium
ATTATAATATATAATTTTTACTAATAAGAAGTAGTACATATACTAAAATATCTTGGGGAGGATATTTTAGTAATAAAAAATATACCAAGCTTTACAACATTATAGCATCTCCCCATGCTCGTTGTAGGGCTTTTTTTATAAACAATAGGTAATCAGGTTCGTCTTTTAACTAACCTTAACAACTAACACATATGATAAAATTAAAAGAAAAACACATCATTAATTCTGGTGGTGTTTATTACACTGATAAATACAACACCGAGTGGATATTTTTACAGCAAAAAAAGGAAGGTCGCAGCACTTTGAGTTTTTTAAACACTAAAGATGGATTTAATCTATATCTAATTGCAGATGCAAAAATATACACTGCGGCAAACCCAGCAGGGTGTGCCCAGAGCGTACATTTTTGTTTCTTAAAAAGATGGTTAACATTCAAACTTTTGTGCTTTGTGTTTAATTATCGATAATGTTGGACGGCTTTGAATTTGCCGTTTTTCACGGCATTATTTCAAAGCCGTATGTTATAAACTTTAATTTTTATCGTATGAAAAAAACAATAGTCGTTTGGTTTAGTTGTGGGGCTGCAAGTGCTGTTGCAGCAAAAAAAACAATTGAGGAATACGGACAAATTCACAATATATTAATTGTTAATTCTCCAATAAAAGAGGAACATTCAGACAATATCCGTTTTAAAGATGATATTTCAAAATGGTTAAATTATCCGATTATTGAAGCGAAAAACAACAACTACCCTAATATGTCAATTGATGAAATCTTTGATAAACGTAAATACATGGGCGGTGTTTTGGGCGCACCTTGTACGATGCTTTTAAAAAAAGAGGCTCGTTATCAATTTGAAAAAGAAAATAATATTGATTTTCATGTTTTTGGGTTTACTTATGAAGAAAAAAAAAGACATAATTCTTTTGTAAAATTTGAGCGTTCAAATGTTATTCCTATATTAATTGATAAAAAAATAACTAAATTTCAATGTTTTGATATTTTGGATATTGCAGGGATAAAACTACCGAAAATATATAAATTAGGTTTTCCAAATGCGAATTGTATTGGTTGCGTAAAATCAGCCAGTCCAACATATTGGAATTTAGTTAGAAAAAAGTTTCCTGAAATATTCCAAAACAGATGCGAACAAAGTAAAAGAATAGGAGCTAAATTAGTAAAAGTAAAAGGTGAACGCATCTTTTTGGACGAATTAAAAACCACTGATAAAGGTGGTAAAATTAAAAGTTGGGAATGTGGATTGTTCTGTAATTCCAATTGAATATAACGGCATACTTGCTTAAACTGAAAAATGTTTTTACATTTTTTTGTTTTAAGCAATATGTTAAGAACTCTATTATCATCATAAGTTATTAATAATAAAATATATATCAAAATGCAAGAAGCAAAAAAATTACAAAAAAAAATAGACATTGAAACATGTGCAGATGTAGAAGATGAATATTTATATAAACTTGCTGATGAGTATCAGACAAGAACACTCTTAAATCAGGGGTGGCATATTTCGGGGATAACATCTGATGGACGATATTGTAAAATTTATAAAAATAAAAAAAACAGTTCAACAGAATGTATTTTAGGAGGGAATGGAACATTTAGTTTTACAACAAATTCAAATAATAAAAATTATTGGTTTTATAATTTAATAATTTTCAAAACAATAATTGATAATTTGTAATTGTTCTTAACAGTAAACTTCTTGGTTGCGTTGTTTTTTTTTTCGCACCAAGCTAATTAATAGTAAAATGTTTAAATATCAGCACAATGTCAATTAATAAATCAATAAAAAAAACAATGCAAACCAAGAAAATGTTAAGTGCTTATTTTTCATCACTTAGCAAATAAATACTAATCAACTAAAATTATTATAATGACAAAAGAAGACATCCTAAAATTACAAAAAGAGCACTCAATTATTCATGAAGAAGAAATAATGCCAATATATGAAGAAGCCAGAAGAAAAGAACAAAAATTAAAAGATGAATTTAAAATAGAATTAAACAAATATTTTGACACTATTTTTCTTGATATAAATAAAAAAACAATACAAGTTGGCGACAATTTACAAGTGATGGAATACGAAGTCAAAGGTATTGTAGATTATATGCCATTTAAAAATTGGTTTAATAAAAATGGCTTAGAAAGACTTTCTATACAAGATTTTGAGTGGAAAAAAACAGGAAAAACTCGCATAATAAAATTTATTTGCAAAAAAAGATATGTTCAGTTTCTTTTAGGGGCGATGCTTAGTAATACAAAAATTTATGTATCAAAACTAAAAAAAGGTAAGCAAATTAAAAAAGAAGAAACATTTAGTATCTCTGAGTGTCTTTTATTGGAAATCATTTAGCTGTTGCACTTAACGGGTTCGGGCTTTGTGTCGTCAATTTAATTCAGGAACGTAGCTTGCGA
>JAOZTW010000185.1 GCA_029938985.1 Bacteroidales bacterium
ATTTTTACAAATCATTGATAATCATCACAAAATGAACACAAAAACTTTAGTTAAATATTATGGCAAATAAAACAACAAACTATTTAATAGGCTTTCTTTCTGGTGTTGTAACAGGTGGTAGCTTGGGCTTACTTTTTTATTTAAATAGAAATAAAAAGAACTGTTCTACAACTATATCTAAAGATGAAACAACTGAGTCGGTAGAATTAAAAGAAAAGAAAAAATATAATTTTTTTCATAATTTTATAGTAAAAAATATACTTTCAATTATTTCATCAGTAACAGAAAAGGAGTCTGAAAAGAAAGAATTTAAAAAATAATGAGAATTTGGATTTAAAAAAACTATAGTGTGAAAGTGAGTTTTTTTAACTTAAATTGTATTGTTGAAAAATATAAATTGAATAAAATTGTATTTTCTTCTCCAATTAAAATTCGTATGCCTTTAGTCCAAATAAGTTTTACTTTTCTATTATTTAGATATTATAAAACTATATTTTTTCGTTTATAACAATAACACACATTAGAAATAATTCACACTATATCGTTTTACTAATTTATCAAATAAGAATTGTTTTCAATTTATAAGTTAGCGATTTGTAAAAATTTAATAATTAGTCAATTTTGGTTCAAAAAAAAGTGAATGACATCTAATAATTATCTATCCTAATTCCTAATTGTATAACCCTTTATATGAATGAAAATAAAAAAATACATATTCATATTGACAAAAAACAACGCAGTTGGCTTATTGTTTTAGGGAGTATATTCTTATTTCTTGTAATTCTTCAAACAACTTTTTTCTACTTTTCAGAGCCTATCTTAAAAAGCTATATTCAAAAAAAAGTATATGAAAAATCAATGCACATATACGAACTAAATTTTGATGATATTAGAATAAATTTATTAAAACGAAGTTTTGTTCTAACTAATTTTCACCTCATTCCTGATACTACACTCTACAAAAAATTATGTGATCAAAAACAATATGATAAAACAATTTTTGATTTACAAGTAGATACTTTTCAAATAAAAAAGGTAGAAATATATAATTTACTGAAGAATAAAAGAGACCTTAATGTAAAAGGGGTTTTTATGGTTTCCCCAAAAATAAAAATAATTGGACAGGATAATAAAAAGAAGAAAAAACAAGAAAAAACTCTTCCTGAAAGTTATACTATGATTAAGGACGAGTTACTTCCACAAATGTTTAAATATCTTTTTTCATTTAAAGTAGAACGCATAGAGTTAAAAAATGGAATTTTTGGCTTTCTAAAACATAACAAAAATCAAAACAACAAAGAAACATTTACTGCGAGTAATATCTCAGTTATTTTTAACGATTTTTATATTGATAGAGAAAACTTCTCTGAAAATGATTTGTTTACCGAAAATATTGAAATAAAAATTGCAGACTATTCATTAAATTTAAAAGATAAAATTCATACTATTAAATCAAAAAATTTATATGTAAGTACAAAAGAAAAAACAATAAAGTTAAATGATATTAAACTAATTCATAGAAATAGAGCGGGACTACATAAATTAGATGAAAATATTTTTAATGTTAGTATTTCAGAAATAGTATTAAATAACTCGGATTTTAGTCAGGTATATTTTGATAAAAAGTTAAATCTAAGAAGTGCAAAAATCTCTGAAATTGATATAAATTTTTATAAACAAAAGCAAGGAAAAAAAGTTAAATTTAATAAAGATTCTATCTCGCAAAAAATAGATTTATACAAATTACTGAAAGGAAATATAGATTTAATTGGTATTGATACAATTTATTTAAAATCAGGGCATTTTAAACTTTATAATAATCTAAAAGACAAACATGCTACTACATCTGTAAGAGATATTGATATTGCTCTTTTTAATTTTGAGGTTGATTCTTTGTCAAGTTTAAACACAAATAAAATTTTGTATTCCGATAATATTTATATGAATATGAGAGGCTTTGATATGAAAATGAAAGATGCTATTCATTCGTTGACCGTTGAACAACTGCTTGTACATACTAAAAAAAATGTTATTACGGCAAGACATATTTTGTTAAGTCCAAATAATGATTTTAATTATTTTGGGAAACAAAAGAAGAAAGGTTCTAATAAAATTTCAATTCCTGGTGTAAAAATAAAAGATGTAGATATTCACAAATATGTTAATTTCAATTTGTTAGAAATTGGAAATTTTGAAATTGAAAATCCTGAAATTGATATTATAAAAGTAGGAGAAGAGGTTAAAAAAAATAAATCAAAATCAGATTTTAGTGAATTGATAAAGAACTATTTAAGTGGTGTTGTTATTGATAATATTATTTTAAATGAAGGTAGTTTTTCGTATGAAAATAAAACACCCACAAAAAGAACTACAACTTCTGGAAAAATAGATTTTACCTTAAATAATTTTTCATTTAATCCAAATAATATTGACCTAACAAAATTTTTCTTTGCCGATAATTTACAAATATTTTTCACTGATTATCATTATAAAGTTGATGGAAATATCCATGAATTAAATGTTGATACTCTGGAAATTTCCACATTCAAATCAGCAATAACAGTTAAAGGATTTAGCTTTAAGCCAAGCGATGACGAAAATTATTTGTCAATTTTGAGGAACAACAATAAATCTGTAACAATAAATTTTAAAATTCCTCAACTTGTAATAAATGAAAACAATATTCACAAAGCAATAATTAATAATAAATTAAATATAAGTGCTATAGATATTTTTTCGCCAAATTTAAAAATCACTTCTTTTCCAAATATAAAAGCAAAAAAAATAAAACATGAATATGTTGATAGCGTGAAACACAATGCAATTTTAGATTTGAAATTAAAAATTGCAGAAAATGAAGTATATGTTTATGAAAATTTCAATAATTTTGATGGTAATAACTTTTACAAATTAGAAGAAAAAAAGACAATAATTGATAACATTTATAAATTCACAATCTTAAATATTGATAAATTATTTGTAAAAGTAAAAAATATTAATCTTAATGATACATGTTTTCTGCCAATTGAAAATATTAAAAATATTGCAATTCATAATATTAATCTTATTTCAAAGGACAGCCTGTCGTTACAACAAATTGATAGTATTGAATATACATCAATGAGACAGATTACTGCGATTAGAAAAAATGTAGAAAGTCCCAATTTTAATAAAGAAGAAATTTTTGCTAATATTGGGAACTATATGAACGTTATTGATATTGACAGTTTTAATATTTATAATGGTAATTTTTCATTTCTTCAACAACAGGATAATAAATTAAAAGAAGTATTTAAAAATAATTTATCTTTAAAACTTATAGATTTTTATTTTAACTACGACTCCTTAGAACAAACATCAAACAGATTTTTCTTTTCAAAAGATATTGAAATATCGCTTAAAAATTATAAATTTAATTTAAAAGATGATGTTCATTCAATTGTAGCTAAGGAAGTTAAACTTTCTACTTCTAATTCAAAAATTGAATTTAAAAATATTATTTTAAGTCCAGACAGCTCAAAAATAGGAGATAAAAAAATACCTGTTTTAATGTATGCTTTTATTCCACAAACAGTTATTAAAGATTTTGATTTAATGAAATTTTATAATAATCAAAAACTTGATATTAGTAAATTCAGTTTAAAAAACCCAAGAATTTCAATTGTTTTGCAGAGTAAAAAGACAAAACAAGATTCATTAAAAGTAAAACGTAAAATAGCAGAAATATTATTACCCAAAGATATAAAAGAAATATTTATTGGTAAATTTAAAATAGATTCTGGAATAATTCATGTAGCAAGGAAAAATCAAATTTCTGAAAATACATTTTTTAAAACCAATTTTAATATTTCTTTAAGCAATTTTAAAATTGATTCTGTTTCTAAATTTAATAATAATCCATTTTTTATACCTGTTGAAAATATAGAACTTAAACTTTCTGATTTTAATTTTAAACTACCTGATAGTCTTCATAATGTGTCTATTGACAAATTAAATGTTTCAACAAAAAACAAAAAGTTGATTCTAAGCAAATTACAAATTTCTCATAATTTGACTAACCGTAAGTACGAGATACTCGAGCAGTTAAAGAAATCTACATTATTGTCTATAAAAATACCAGAAATACAAATTGATGGAATTGAATTTGATAAAGTTAAGATAAACAAAGAGTTAATTGTATCAAATATTTTCATGAAAAAACCAATTTTTGAAATTGAAAATTTTAAAACACTTTTAAAAGCTCCAACAAAGGAAAAGAAAAAATTTCATTTAGATGATTTGGATTTATATAAAATGATTTCAAAGAATTTGACTAAAATAGCTATTTCTAATTTGGAAGTAAACAATATTTCGTTGAATCTTAAAACACATAAAAAAAGTAAAACTGATACTTTTGATATAAAAAAATTGTCGTTAAATGTGAAAAATTTATTAATTGATTCAACTGCCAAAAAGACAAAATTTTTGTATAGTGATGATATTACAATAAATTTGCGAGATTATGCTTTACCTGTGGAAAAAATGTACTCTAACATGAAGGTAAAAAATATCAGTATTTCTACAGGAAGAAATAGAATTATTTTAGATACATTGAGCTTAAAACCAACTTGTTCGTATGATGAGTATATGCAAAAAATTAAAAAAGAAACTACAATATTAGATATTGATGCAAAAAGATTGGAAATAAGTAAAATAGACTTAGAGGAATTAATTAATAATCAAAAAGTTATTGCACAATTTGTAATTATTGATAATCTTATTTTGAAAACATATAAGGATTTGAATGTTGAACATGATTACAATAACAAAAAGGCACGTCTTATTGATAAAATTGTTGGAGATGCTGTTCCTTATATAAAAATTGATATGATAAAAATTAAAGATTCTTATATCAGTTATGAGCAATTGTCGGCGAAAGCCAAAAAGACAGGATTAATTTTTGTTTCAGATGTAAACGGCACAATTACTAACTTGACCAACGATTCAATTTTGTTGCGATCCGACCTAAAAACGAAGATTAGTGCTAAGTCTGAATTAATGGGAAATGGAAAGCTTTCGCTTGACATAACATATTTTTTAAATAGTGTAAATAAATATTATACAATAGAAGGAAGTTTGGTAAATACAGATTTAACTCTCTTAAACACATTTCTTTCTGATGCTATGAGTGTGGAAATAGAAAACGGAATTATTGATAGCTTGGAATTTAAGTTTCAAGGAACTGATAGTATTGCAAAAGGCTCTGTGAAAATGAAATATAAAAACTTAGAGGCTTATTATCTAAAAAAGAAAAAGAAAAATAATATTAGAGAAAGGTATGAGTTGTTGACAGTTATTGCCAATCTTTTATTAATAAGGAACAATAATCCACGAATGGGATTTTTTGTAAAAGGACGCATAGGATATTTTCACGATTGGTCGTATGGTGAGGTAAAGTTTTGGATAATGTCAGTGCTTTCTGGTGTACGCTCCACAATTACTTATGAGGGAGCAGACACACGAAAAATATATAGACAGAGTAGAAGAAAAATTAGACAACAAAAAAGAGAAGATAAGAAGAGATTGAAGAAATTGAAAAAGATAGCGGAATAAACAACTTAATTTCATTTCTTATTATTGAGAATTTCTACAAACTATTAACGAGATAAATGAATTAATTATAAAAAAATGAATGAGATAGAAAAAATAATAAGCAATGCAATAAAAGAAGACATTGCTGATGGGGACTACACAACTTTGTCGTGTATTCCAGAAACAGCTTTTGGAAAAACCGAATTACTTGTAAAAGAAAATGGTGTGTTGGCGGGTGTTGAAATAGCCAAACAGGTTTTTACACAGATAGATGAGAATTTGAAATTAGACATTTATAAACAAGACGGCGAAAAAATAACAGTTGGCGATATTGTTTTTCATCTGTCAGGAAAAGTACAATCTATTTTGCAGGCAGAACGACTTGTATTGAATATAATGCAAAGAATGAGCGGAATTGCGACACAAACAAATTTGTATGCAGAAAGAATTAAAGACTTAAAAACAAAAGTTTTAGACACAAGAAAAACAACTCCAGGAATACGTATTCTCGAAAAAATGGCTGTTAAAATTGGAGGTGGCGAAAACCATAGAATGGGACTCTACGACATGATTATGCTAAAAGATAATCATATTGATTTTGCTGGCGGAATAAAACAAGCCGTAGATTCTACTAACAAATACTTGAAAGAAAAGAATAAAAATTTGAAAATTGAAATTGAAGTAAGAGATTTTAACGAACTAAATCAGGTTTTGGAAGTTGGAAATGTAGATAGAATTATGCTTGATAATTTTACTCCAGCAGAAACCAAAAAAGCAGTTGAACTTATTGATGGAAAATACGAAACAGAATCATCTGGTGGTATAACAATTAATGACTTACGAGATTATGCAGAATGTGGAGTTGACTATATTTCAATTGGTGCTTTAACACATCAAATTAAAAGTCTTGATCTTAGCATGAATGCAAAATAATGAATTAAGAATTAGGAATTAAGAATTGGTTTACACCTTAAATTTCAATTATTTGTTTTAATATGTCTAATGACTTCTCAAATTTTTAAAAGGGCAAAATAAAGGCGAAGTTTGGAATTACTTATTTTTTCTTTTTCACTTAACGGATACTCATGACTTACAATTCAAAATAAATTTTTAATTAAAATAATTATGACCGAAACAAGAATTTTTGATATTTTTGATAGATTTATTAAATATCCAGATACGATTGGAAAAATGTTTTTTGCGGAAAAAAAAGATAATAAATGGATTAAATACAACACCGAACAATACAGAGAAATTAGCAATTTTGTAAGTTATGGTTTGCTTGCGATGGAACTTAAAAAAGGAGATAAAGTTATTACTATTTCAAATAATCGCCCTCAATGGAATTTTATGGATATGGGAATAGCACAAATTGGTGCAGTGCATGTTCCTGTTTATAATACTTTGAGTAATAAAGAATTTGAATATATTTTACAACATTCTGATGCGAAAATGGTAGTTGTTGGAAATGAAAATTTATATAAAAAAATAAAACCTATTGCTGATAAATTAGAAGTAATAAAAGAAATTTATACTTTTGATGAAGTAGAAAATGCTAAAAATTGGCAGGAAATAGTGGAGCTTGGCAAAAAATCGGAAGTTTATTTTAAAAAAGAACTTGTTGAAATAAAGAAAAATATTTCGGAAGAAGAACTACTTACAATAATCTATACATCAGGTACTACGGGAACTCCAAAAGGAGTAATGCTTAGTCATAAAAACTTGATGTCTAATTCTATTTATGGTGCAAAAAGAATCCATATTGACCATACTCATCAAGTATTAAGTTTTTTACCACTATCACATATTTTTGAGCACATGACAAGCTACATCTATCAATATGTAGGTACAAGTGTGTACTATGCTGAGAACGTGGGAACTATTGCACAAAATATTAATGAATTGCAAGTAGATGGTTTTATTACTGTTCCAAGACTTTTGGAATCTATATATGAAAAAATAATATTAAAAGCTAAAAATTTAAGTCCTATAAAACGTAGAATATTGTTATGGTCTATTGAATTGGGGAAACAATATAAACCTTTTGATAATTCGTGGTTTTATAAGCAAAAATTAAAAATTGCAGATAAATTAGTATTTTCAAAATGGAGAGATGTATTAAGTAACAAAATTTGTTTTATCGGATGTGCTGGCTCGGCTTTGAGAGAAAGTTTGGGTAGGTTGTTTTGGGCTGCTGGTCTTCCTGTTTTTGAGGGTTATGGTTTGTCGGAAACCTCACCAATTGTTTCGGTAAATTATAATAAAGCAGGCAAAATAGCATTGGGTTCAGTTGGTACTGTTTTGGAGGGTGTTACTGTTGAGTTATCTGATGAAAACGAAGTGCTTGTTAAAGGAGCAAACGTAATGTTGGGGTATTATAAAAATCCAAAATTAACAGCAGAAGTGATTGATAAAAGAGGTTTTTTTCATACAGGAGATATAGGTCAATTTACCGAAGAAGGTTATCTGAAAATAACAGACCGTAAAAAAGAGATTTTTAAAATGGCGAACGGAAAATACATTGCACCACAAGTAATTGAAAATAAACTGAAAGAATCTATTATGATAGGAAATTCAATTGTAGTTGGTGAAAATCAGAAGTTTGCAGGAGTTTTAATATCTCCAAACTTTCTTAATTTAAAACATTGGTGCGAAAAACAGAAGATAAAATTTCAAAACAATAAAGACTTGATTGATAAACCAAAAGTCAAAGAGTTTTTTCAAAAAGAAATAAATTTAATAAATAAATCACTTGGTAGCTTTGAACAAATAAGACAATTTAGACTTGTAGGAGAAGAATGGTCTACTCAAACAGGAGAACTTTCTCCAACCTTAAAACTTAAACGAAAAATAATTCATCAAAAATATCTTTCATTAATTGAAAAGATGTTTTATAGTAAAAAATTAGCTTCAATAAAATAATACTAAATTATATAAAAACATGAATGATTTAATAAAAATATATGTTAATACAGAAATTATGGTAACATTAGTTCAGCAAGAACTGGATAATAAAGGTGTTCGTTCTGTAATAAAAAATAATTTTCAATCAGGAGTTATTGCTGGTTTTGGAGGAGGATTACCATCTGGTATTGAATTATTTATCTATAAAGAAGATAAAGAAAAAGCTCTACAAA
>JAOZTW010000186.1:0-7606 GCA_029938985.1 Bacteroidales bacterium
AAAACTACAACTATCTAATAATCTGGTAAATATGAAGGCAAAAACTTTAGTTAAATATTAATATTTTTTTTTGAAGTAAATAAGTAAGGAATGATACAATTCTGTGATTATAAACCAATAGATTAAAAAATACAAATGTGTAAAACTTTTTGATGCTTACTTAAATCATTATATTTTGCAAATTTACAATTTATGTATTCATTTAGCAAACTATTTTGTTCGTTTTTAATAATTATAAAATTTTTTATAATGATATAAAAAAATTGTATATTTGCAGTTAATTAATTTAATAAAAAAAGAACATGAAAAAAGTCCTAATTATTCTATTGATTTGTTTGCCACTATTTGTTAGTTCTCAAATAATTGAAGATTTTTCTGATGGAGAAATAAACTCCAATCCTACATGGAATGGAGATGTGGTTGGCTACGAAATTTTAAATCCGCCAACTTCTAATAATGGTGCAATAAACAACGATGCAGGTAACGATGCCTTTGTTTTGCGAAGTTTGGAAGGAAAAGATGCTGTGATAACAACTGCATCAAACATTGCCTACGGCGAATGGCTATTCTCGGTGGCTGATGGACGAGGCTGGTCGGTCTCTGGTCCAAATGATTATAAAATAATTTTGATGTCAGACCAAACCAATATTGAGCTACTAAAAGATGGAGCTTTAGATTTTAATGGTTATTTTATCCGTTTTGATGGAGGCGAGTCCGATCAATTTATACTTTACAAACAAACTGGAACTGATTCTAAAATATTAATAGATACCAATTATCCTGTCGATACCGATGGTTCTACGCCTTTGGGGCGAACAATAAAAATAACTCGTTCTATAACTGGCGATTGGAATATTTATATTGACGAAGGTTTTGAAATAACACCTACAACACAATTTGCAAACACTGTAAACGACAACACACATACCACCACATCATGTTTTGGAATTGCGACTGATATTGCAAATTCCTCAGTGGCAAGGGTTTTGTTGTTCGACAATTTACAAATCACTCCTTTGGCAACAAACGACGAAACCTCAATTGTAGCAACAGGAGCTGATTTAGAGCCTTCTACAATTTCGTCAATAATAAATTCAGCAGATGGCTTGCAGGTGTTTGATGTAACTTTTTCTGACCCAGCTTCTGGCGATGCTTTACCCACTATTATTGACAATATTAGTTTCACACAAGGAGATAATAATCAAATAAATGACTGGACTAATACAATTGCTGGTGCAAAACTTTTTGGTAACGATTTAACAGTTGGTCTTGAAGGAGTTATTAATTCTACAGGAATTAGTTTTGTTTCCGACGATTTTATTAATATAAATGATGGAGAAAATGAAAGTTATCAGTTATACATTTGGTTAAACACTGATTTGCAAAATATTAATGATAATGAAAATATAGAAATAAAACTTGATTATTCAAATATTGTTTGCGATTTTAGTGGCTCTTCTTTTGGTAGTGGAAATGCAGAAAGTGGCGACAATAATTTATCTATTGATATTGAGGCAAGTAAAATCAATTTTACTTATCAGCCCAATTATGTAGCTATTAATAAAAAATTTCCTCTAAGTATTTCTGCAACGGATATAAATAATAATATTGATACCGATGCAAACAACTTGATTACATTATCTTTAGCTACTGGCACTGGAAGTTTTACTTCAGTTGCAGGACTTTCACAAAATCTAATATCAGGAATTTATACTTGGCAAGATTTAATGTATAATCAAGAGGGATATTTTACTATACAAGTTACATCAAACGGTTTAGAAAATATAACTTCCGAAATAATAAAAAGTTATTTATATATTTATTATCTTGATGAAGATTTTGAAAACGGCAACTTGGATGGCTGGCAAGCAACCTATATTAATAGGTGGCAAGCTTCGGAAGAAGAGCCAATTAATGAAAATTTTTCTTTAAAACAAATTTATGACAACGAAAATAATGATATTGATATTATTGCTCATAAATTAGAAAATGTGGCTATCAATAATGATACTTTAATATGGCGGTTTCAAATAAAATATATCAATTCGGCTCCTTCGGGTATGAATAACTGGAATATTTACCTTTTTTCAAACAAAGATGAAAATTATATGACAGGCAACGAAAACATTAATGCCTATGTAGTTGGAGTAAATTTCGCAAACGACCAAGCTGATTTAATTAAATTATGGTCGGTAGCAGGTGAGGAAACCACCGAAATAATAACAACTAATATTGACTGGAATAATATTGATGCAAACACACCAAAAGGCATTGAAGTTTCACGAACAAACGAAGGTGTGTGGGAAATAAAAATAGATGACTCAGGTGGAGGATTTGATGAGCTTGAATCTATTGGAATTAGTGAAGAGCCTCATACAGAACATACTGAAGCTAATTATTTTGGAATTTATTATGAATATACAAAAAATTATGACCGACAATTATGGATAGATGATATTTATTTTGGAACAAAAATTCCTGATTTTGATAAACCAATGATTGATACAATTTTTGTTGTTTCATCAACTAAATTGCAAATATATTTTAATGAAGAAATTGATGAGACTACCTCAGAAGATATTAATAATTACACTGTTAATGAATTTGTAGGAAATCCTGATGTAGCAATTAGAAATGCAGATAATTATAGCCTTGTTGAGCTTGATTTTTCCACTGAATTTCAAGATAATACAGATTATTTACTAACAGTAGAAAATGTAAGAGATGCAAATAATAATGTTATTGTTACTGCTGATTATGAATTTGTTTGGAATAATTTAGAGTTATTAAATGTAAACATTGTTTCAAGTAGTGAATTGGATTTATATTTTTCTAAAAAAGTGGAACAGAACACAGCCGAAACTGCGAGTAACTATGTTGTAAATAATGCAATAGGAAATGCAATTTCTGCAAATATTGAAGAATCAGATAGCACAATTATGCATATTTCTTTTGGTACAGATTTTTTAATAGAAGAACAATATATATTAACAATCAGTAATATAGAAGATAATTTGGGTAATATTATTGAAACTTCAACATTTTCATTTATGTATTATCAGGTTCAACAATTTGATGTAATTATAAACGAACTAATGATTGATGTTAGTCCACTTCCTGTAGCTTTGCCTCCAGAAAAGTATATTGAAATTTATAATAAATCTGAATATGAAATTGATTTAACTAATTGGACAATTGAAATTGGAACAAATAGTACAGAAACATTTCCTGCAATAAACATTCAACCAGAACAATATATAATTTTATGCGACGAAGATGCAGGAAGTTCTTTTACTGCTTACGCAGAAGTAATTGCAATTTTAAATTCAAGTCAAATTACTTCTACATCAGGAAAAAGCATTACTATAAAAAATAATTTAGGACAAATAATTGAAAGCATAACTTACTCGTCTGATTGGTATTACGATGAGGATAAAGATAATGGAGGTTGGGCATTGGAACGTATTGACCCTACAAACGTATGTTATCAAGATAATAATTGGCAGGCAAGTTTAAATTATATTGGAGGAACACCAGGTTCACAAAATTCGGTATTTTATAACAATCCCGACAACGAAAGTCCAGTTATAGAGGATTTTGAGTTAGTATCTTCAAAACAAATAATAATAGATTTTAATGAAAACATTGACACAACAGATGGTTTGAATGGTATAAATTATTTGTTAAACAATTCGGTTACTCCATTGTTGCTTTCGTTAGACCCTGATGATAAATCTAAGGTTAGTATTAAATTTGTTGATAATTTTAATTTTGCAGAAAATATTCTAACAATAACCAATATTTCTGATAATTGTAATAATACTATAAATGACACTACTTTTAATTTTATATATCAATTAATTAACGCTACAGCAGTTGAACCAAAATCGGAGAATCAATTAAAATTATATTTTACAGAAAAGATAGAAACAACAACAGCTGAAGATCCGTTAAACTACCAAGTAGATAATTCAATTGGTTCGCCTACTAATGCCACAATAGACTCAAATGATAGTTCTATTGTACATCTTCAGTTTCCTGTTAATTTTTCTGAAAATCAAAATAATACAATAACTGTTTCAAATATTAAAGACATAAATGAAAATACATCAGAAAGTAAACAGTTGGACTTTACTTATCATCAAGCTCAAGCATTTGATATTGTTTTTAATGAACTTATGGTAGATGTAAATCCTGAACCTGTTGGTTTGCCTGAATATCAATATATTGAATTGTACAATACAAGTGATTATGATATTTGGCTGTCGGATTGGAAATTTATTGCAGAAGACCAAAGTGAAAGAATATTTCCTGCTGTTAGTATTCCTTCAAAAGAATATTTAATTATAAGTAAAGAAAACGAAGATATGTCAGACAAAGGTTTAAATATCAATATTCTTGGTAGTTCCGATTTAACGCAATCGGGCAAAGAACTTTTGCTTAAAACTGATGCAGATAAATTGATAAACTATGTTGATTATTCTGATTTATGGTATGATGATGAAAATAAAGATAATGGTGGCTGGTCGTTAGAGAAAATTGACCCACTAAATTTTTGTGGTACAAAATCAAACTGGATAGTTTCGGTTGATATTTCTGGAGGAACTCCAGGAACTCAAAATTCTACTTTTGCAGAAAATCCAAATGAGATTATACCAGAAGTTAAACAAATAAAAGTAATTTCATCAAATCATTTGTTGGTAGAATTTACAAAAAATGTATCAATATTTACTTCACTTGATACTATTAATTATATTGTAAATAATGGTATTAACTATCCAAAAGTAATTTCGCTTACAGACACAAGTTATTCTACTGTTCATTTATATTTTGAAAAACATTTTTCTGCCGAACAAAGCAATACTATAACTATTAGCAATATTAATGACGATTGTGATAATACAGTTGAAGAAACAATTCTATATTTTACATATCATCTTATATATCCAGAAACAATTTGGGTATTAAATTCTAATCAATTACAAATTCAATTTTCGGAAGAAGTTTTAGCTTCAACTGTTTTGGAAACAGATAATTATTTTGTCAATAATTCAATTCATATTCCAAATCAAGCTATTAAAGATGGACAAAATACAAACACAATTTATTTGCAATTTGATAACGAATTTACAGACGGACAAACTTATATGCTTTCTATTAGTAACATAAAAGATATTAATAACAATACAATGATAAATGCAGAGCTTGAATTTACATATTATATATCCAAAGTTAACGATATTGTAATCAATGAATTGCTTTTTAATCCTTTTTCTGGTGGTGCAGATTTTGTAGAACTTTATAATCGTTCACAATATCCAATAAATATGATTGACATGAGAATTGCCAAACGGAATGCAGAAAGCAACGAAATAGAAAATATTTACAAAATTAATGACCATAACTATATTCTTAATTCTGAAAGTTACCTTGTGTTATCAATTGATACTCTTGCTGTTCAAACAGATTATTATACCGAAGGTAATTTTATTGAAATGTCGTCAATGCCATCTTATCCCGATGGCGATGGAACTGTAATAATATTGAATGAAAAAGATAGCATTATGGACGAGTTTAATTATTCAGATGAAATGCACTATGCCTTGATTAGCAACGATGATGGTGTTTCGTTAGAACGAATAGACTACAACATGCCAATTAATGATGTTGCAAATTGGCACTCGGCTGCTCAAAATGTTGGCTATGCAACTCCAGGTTATCAAAACTCACAATATAAAGATATGAGCAATATAGTTCAAGTTTCTGAAATTACACTTAGCCCAGAGGAATTTTCGCCAGATAATGATGGATACAATGATGTGCTAAATATTTTTTACGAGTTTGAAGAGGGAGGATATATTGCAAATGTTCTTATTTACAATAAAAATGGTATGTTAGTAGAAAAACTTACCAACAACGAACTTCTCGCTGTTTCTGGTTTTTGGACCTGGGACGGCTTAGATTACAATTCTCAAAAAGCTCGCATTGGTATTTATGCTGTTGTTGTGGAAATTTTTGACCTTAATGGAACTGTAAAAACCTATAAATTGGCTTGTGTGTTAGCAGGTAAAAATTAAAAAATGTTCACTCATTATTCTTTGAAACAAAAAAAACGGTTTGATTTACAAACCGTTTTTTATTCTCAAAATTCTTAATCTCACAACTCTAATCAGTAATTAAAGTTTTCCATACTGTTCCGTTGTAGTATTTTAATGTATGATCTGTGTCGTAATATATGTCTCCTTCGTCTGGAGCGGTAGGAGCATCATCACGAGGTTTTAATTGCATAACATCGTTAATGGTTACTTTACCTTCTTTATCACTGAATTTTGTGTTTAATTCTAAATGATTGTTTCCAAACTCACCTCTTATAAAATAGCGTTCCTTAGTAGAAGCGTCTGTGTTACCAATATAAAGCAAGTCTGAACCAGTGGTAGCTGTATAATTTGCAGAATATCCAATTATTATATTTCGTTCACCATCTTCATTATTATAATTTGCATTCATACCCAAATAAACGTTTTCAGAACCTGTTGTATTACTATAACCAGAACTCCGCCCAAGAAATACATTATTTTCTCCAACATTATCTTCACCTGCACCCATTCGAGAAGAACCTGCGTTGTGCCCTATATAAACATTATAATCTCCACTTGCATCACGTCCTGCCATTCTCCCTAAATAAACATTATAACTACCAGTGGTTCCATAGCATCCTGCCCAATTTCCTATAAATGTGTTTTCAACTCCATCAACATTATAAGTTCCCGAGAAACAACCAACGTAGGTATTATTATTTGTGTTTTTAACATTAAAACCAGAATTATTTCCGATAAAAACATTATTCCATCCACCTTCTATTTGATAACCTGCACTATTACCCATAAATACATTATTTACTCCTGTTGTTAAATTATGACCAGAGGATTCACCAATTGATATATTACCTTGTCCGCTTGTTTCGCTATAGCCTGCTTTATTTCCAATAAAAATATTAAGGCTTCCTGTGTTATTTAAACCTGCATCTACACCAAGAAAAATATTTCTATTTCCTGTTGTAGTTGCTTTACCTGCTTGGTTACCAAGAAAAATATTTTGAAATCCTCCTGTGTTATTTAAACCTGCTTCTTTACCTGCAAAAAAGTTATCATTACCAGTTGTATTAGAATAACCACTTTGATACCCCATAAATGTATTCCTGACTCCTGTAGTTATAGACGCACCACTTTGTATCCCAATAAAAAAATTGTCTTCATCTATAAACATCATATTATCGCCAGTACCTTTTATTGCACCTGTATTTCCAACAGCAAATCCGCCTCTTGCGCCTTTTGCTTGTTCTTCTATATAAATTCTTGCACTATCTCTGGTAATACGTAGCATTTCTTTTGAAGCCGAAGTACCTTGTCCACTAACAACAAAACCAGAGTTCTCTCCTCCTTCTTCTCCTTCATCTACATACACTCTAACTCCTTCTGTGTAAACTTCAAAAACATTATTATCCTCTCCTTTAATTGCTCCTGTGTTTCCTACAGCAAATCCACCTCTTGAGCCTTTTGCTTGTTCTTCTATATAAATTCTTGCACTATCTCTGGTAATACGTAGC
>JAOZTW010000186.1:7706-8706 GCA_029938985.1 Bacteroidales bacterium
ATTTCGTTTGAAGCTGAAGTACCCTGTCCACTAACAACAAAACCAGAGTTTTCTCCTCCTTCCTCGCCTTCGTTTACATACATTCTTACACCTTCGGGATAAACTGCAAACACAAGGTCGCCAGCATTATTTTTAACTTCAAAAAGTGCATCAGGCGAACTTGTACCTATTCCTACTTTATCGGTAGTTTGTGAAAGGTAAACAGAATTTGTTGAACCATTGCGTGTCCACGCTTTATCGTTTTCATCAGTAAGATTAGTCCAACTACCATTGTAAAAGAAAAAGCCTCCAAAGTCAGTATCAAATACTAACAAACCTACTGCTGTAGTTGTTATTGCTTCTCTTTGTGCGGTTGTCATACGTGGTATTAACATACCCTTACTTGTAGAATACACATCGAGAACTGCACTTTCGTCTGCGTTATGTGTGTCGTTATCAGTTATAGTAATGTTCTGTGCAAAAACCGAACTTATACTTACGAGTAATGACAAACTAAGAAATAAAAAAATTCTTTTCATAATAAATTTGATTTAAAAAGTTAATAAAAAAAACAAAAGTAACATTAAAATATTTAAAAAAAATATTAACTGACCGAATACAGGTTTTGTTCATAAAAACAAATCATAACTACGTTGTTTTTTTATGTCAATTTTATATGCAAAATATGTTGTAAAGACAAGGCATGCCTTGTCTCTACGGCAAATTGAACAGCAAATTGTATGTTTTTAATAATATGTAAATTAGGTTTATGTAAAGACATCACAATACTTGACTGTAAACCGATAATTCTTATTAATTCTACTTTACTAAGTTAAAAACACCTAATTATATGACTTTTAAGCACCAAAGGTGTGTAATCAAAAGCCTTGCCTGTAAGGGCAAGGTAAGTTATTTCGTTTTACATAGTAAGCACCAAAGGTGCGAAATAACTTACATTAGTGAATAGATTACGCACCTTTGGTGCTTGCTTTTTTCTTGCATTGATACCTTGCCCTTACAG
>JAOZTW010000808.1 GCA_029938985.1 Bacteroidales bacterium
AACCCGATAAGTGTAATTGGGGAGCGCTAGCGACACAATTACACTTATCGGAAACGTGTTGGTGGCGGTGGTTTGGGTGCTTGCTTTGTTTTTTTTTGAGCTTGCGAAAAAAAAACAAAGCAAGCACCCAAACCACTGACAACTAAGCAAATGTTATGCAAACTATTCTATTTAGGTTTATTAATATTCCACTTATCTAACAATGGCTCAATAATATTCATGAAATTTTCATCTGTAAATAATTCAAAATTATCAAAGTTAGATTGTTTTTTATATTTATATTCAGGTTCATTTTCAAAAATAGTAGCCATTTTTTCTTCTTTCTTTTTACCATTCACATAATCTCCCATTTGTTGAGTTCCCTTAATAAATCGCTTTAAAATATTATCAATTGCTTCTGAACTGTTATCCACTCCAATCCACTTTCTTTTTAATTGGCTTGCAACACCTAATGTAGTTCCAGAACCAGCAAAACAATCCAAAACTACATCTCCTTCATTGGAAGATGCTTCAATTATACGTTTTAATAATAAAGGGTTTTTTTCCGTTGGATAACCTGTTATTTTTACATTTTGATTAACAGCATCTTGATATTCAAGCCAAATATCTTGCACTGGAATTCCATTTGATTGGTCTAAATAGACTTTTCTTCGAGGATTACCCGTTGATGACCAGTAAATTTCATTTTTTCTGTCAAATTCATCTAATTTGGTAGGTGTGTATTGCCAATGTTTTCCTTTTGGTGGCAACATTCCTTTCCATTCTTTGCCTGTTTCTCCATTTCTTATTCCAGGTGCATGTATTGGGACTTTTTTATATCTTCTTCCTGTTTCTTTTTCTATATTCGTATATTCTTTTTTAATTTTATCATCAGTCCATGGTGCAACAGCTCTATTCCAAATGTATTTCTCGCTCTTAGAATAAAAAAGGATATAATCAGAAATATTACCAAATGTATTTTTTGTGTAATTTTTATTGCTACATTTTTTTCGTGTTATATAACCTCTGAAATTCTTTTCACCAAAAATTTCATCAAGAATTACTTTTGACTGAAACGCCATATTATTATCTAAATGAAGGTAAAAAGATCCTTGCTCTGAAAGTAACTCTCTAATTAAAATTGCTCTTTTTCTTAAATATTCTAAATAATTTGCTCCTTGTAAAGTATCAGTATATGATGATTTTTGATTTCTTGTTTTAAAAACACTATTTGTTCCGTAAGGTGGGTCAATATAAACTAAATCAATTTTGTTTTTTAAATTTAATTTTTGTAGTAAATATCTTAGAACATCAAGATTATCACCATAAAACAACTTATTGTCATTTTCGACTTCATAAAACCTTTTAAAGGCACTTACATAACTTGAACAATAATTTGTATCTATAATTTTACTTGTTTTTGCTTTGTTTTTATATTGAAGCGTATATGTGCTTTCACTTTCATACTTTTCAATTTGAATAATTGATGTATGTTCGTTCCATTCTTTTTTTGTATCTCCCGTAGCCATTTTATTAACTTTTTAACCATTTATATGTTAATCTATCTGGTATCATTCTTAAAGTGGCAACTAATATTTCGTCCCAACGGTTTTCAATATCACTATAGTCATCCCACATTGAACCTAATAATAAACCAGGACCATCATTAACAAAAATTACTTTTGTTTTTAACTTATTTTCTTTTGTGTATGTAAGAATTTCATCAGCACAATTTTTATACCCACCAGTTCTATCATCTTCTTGTGCTCCTCCTCTGTCTGAGTCATAGCGAGCAAAACCAACAGCTAAAATTTCATCTTTTTCTCGGATAATAAAATCAGCAGGACGTTTTGGGTTTGGATATTTATCAAAGACATCTCCTAACGGAACATCTTTACCTGCTCTTTCGGGACCTTCAATGATTAAATCAGGAAATTTACTTCTGAAAAGTTCAAACATTCTCTCAGTTAAATCATAGCCTTTTTTTCCTCTATCTTTATATTCCCACAAGATTGCACAAAGTGCTTCGTCAGGCATAGGGCGACTTAAAAATGCTTTTTGAACTTCTTGAATGGGACGAAAACCTTTTCCAAACTGATTACATATTTCATTTGCTTTGGTTTTCTTTTTTAGCATTTCTACGGGTGTATTAGGACTTACGTATTTACGAAAAATCCGTGCAAGTTGTATCCGCATCCATGGTTGTTTTATTTCTGTTGTGTTTAAAAATAGTCGTTTAGAACTTTCAGACCTTTTTAATATTTGTCCAAATAGTTCTAATACTGGTTGATATAAATTACACGCATCAACTAATATATCTGGATAGAACTCTCCTGTTGCAAGAGTAATATAGTTCGCTCCTTCTTTTTTATAATCTGAAAATTTTGTCATAATTTTAATATTTTATGCAAAGATACTTATTTAACCTTTGTTTGTCAATTTTGCATAACGG
>JAOZTW010000809.1 GCA_029938985.1 Bacteroidales bacterium
AGAGAAAGACAAAGCTTTGAATGAAAAAGACAAAGCTTTGAAAGAAAAAGACAAACTGATAATTGAATTAGCTAAAACATTGAAAGAAAATAATGTTCCTATTGATATAATAATAGAAAAAACAAAATTATCAAGAGAAGATATAAATAAACTATAAGTGAAAATGAAATAAAAAATAGCTCACTATTTGCAGATTATTAAATTATTAAAAGAACAAAAAAACGGCGTATTCTGGAGTTACTTATTATTTCATTTTCACTTAGGCATATTAAAACAAAAATAAGTTCATTTTAAATTGTCAATTTTTTATTTTAATATGCCTTATTACTTCTTTCTCTCTTAATATTCTAACCCAGCATCATCAAAACCTAAATCTCCAAGTGGGAATTTTTTTCGTTGAAGTGTGTCTTTTCTTAATAACGAATTTATTGACAAATACATAGGAAACATTACAACTGAATTAATATTAGTAATATTAGTCATTCTATAAAGTAGAGATTTAGTTCCATAAAATTTTCTGCGTATTCTTCTACATTCATTTTCAATAATATCAGGGTCTATTTTAGAAGCAAAAGGAATTTGACCATAAGTATAGTTTTCATTTAACCACCATTTTTGGTAACGAAGTTTATTTTCTTGCTCCAATCTTTTGTACAGCTGAGTGCCAGGAAACGGTGTGAGATGATTAAAACCAACCATAAATAATTTATTTCTAATACAAAATTTTAATACCAAATCAAAATCTTCAAGTTTATCGTGGTCGTATCCAAAAAGAAAGGTAGCATAAATTCTTAATCCCATTTTATGAATCAATTTTATAGCCTTTTCTATTTCTTCTACACCTGACAAAATATTTTTTTTCATAACTTTTAGGTTCTCACTACTCAAACTTTCAAAGCCAATTAAAACACCTTTGCAACCACTTTTTACCATCAATTTCATTAGTTCTGTATTGCGAGCTATGGTAATATCGGCTTGTCCTACCCAGTTTATTTTTAATGGTATTAATGCCGTAAATAACTTAATAGCATACTCTTGGTTTGCAACAATATTGTCATCTACAAAAAAGTAAAGTCGTTTTTTGCTTTTGAGTTGTTTTATTTCTTTTACAACAGTTTCAATTTTTCTGAAATTATGTTCGCCTTTAAAAAAGTTATGAATAGAACAAAATTCGCATTTAAACCTACACCCTCTACCAGACTCTAATAATGTTATTTTCAAATAATTTTTTCCTTCATAAACTGTTCTATCCGGAATAATATTATTACCAAAATCACAAACAGTTCCATAATATTTTTGTTTTAATTTATTATTTTTAAAATCCAAAATAATATTTTCCCACACATTTTCTGCCTCGCCAATAAGAATAACATCAGCATGTTGGCTCACTTCATCTGGGCATAAAGTTGTATGAAATCCACCCATAACAACCTTCACATTTCTTTTTTTATACTCCCATGCTATTTGATAAGCTCTTTTGGCTGTATAGGTTTCTACGCTAATAATCATCAAATCAGTAGGTTTGTCATAAGGAATTTCCTCCATTCTATCGTCCCAAAAAATAAAATCAATATCTTTGGGAGTTAGCGAAGCAATTTGAGCTACAGGCAAAGGTTCCATCTGCCAAGCTCTTATATATTTTTGTCCAGGAATTTTTCCTATAGAAGGATGAATCATTGTTATTTTCATGGTGCTTTCTTTATCATTAAATATATTGTAAATTTATATTTTTTTTTGATTAATAAAAATTATTTTTATTTTTGTTAAATGATAATTAATAACAAAACAAGTAAACTGACATTTAATTTTATTGTTATTGGAGCTATTTTTCTTATCTTGGGAATAGTTGCTGTTCTCAAATTAGAATGGTTTGGTCTGATATTCATATTTATATCTGCAGCAATTTTTTCTGTTGTTTTTGGGTTTCAAATAAACAAAGAAACTATGAAGATGCGAAATTATATTCAAATATTTTGGATTAAATTAGGAAAATGGCAATCAATAAAAAATATAAATTATTTTTCAATAGTTAAAATAAAAAGGACTTATAATGTTGGTTTGCTTTCAATTGCAGGAAAAAGAAAAACAACATTGTATAAATTGAATATTGTATTGAATAATAAAAAAATTATTCCTTTGCATTCGGGAAGCCAAAAAGAGATTAAAAAAATTGCTAAACAGCTTTCGGAACAACTGCAAATAGAAATAAAAGGTACTGCTATAAACAGCAATTAGGAATTGCCGTTTACATCACTATGTGTTTCTTCGCTTTGCTTTTTATTTACTATTTTCATGGTCTGTACCGACACTGTTGTTAATCTTGCTATTAAATCTATTACTGTTTTTTTGTAGTTGGCAAATTTGTAGGTATTAAATTTTGGCTCATATAGACAATCAAGGTCTTGATATTATTCTGTAATCATCTTATT
>JAOZTW010000810.1 GCA_029938985.1 Bacteroidales bacterium
TCTTGCGATGCAGAACTCAGTTGATTACTTGCATCTGATATTTGTTGATTGGTCGTTGCTATTTGAGTTATTATGGTGTTAAATTGAAAAATCATTTTTTGTAATGAATTTGATATATTACCGATTTCATCTTTTCTTTTTATTAAATTCTCATCTATTTTTATAGTTAGATTTCCTTGTGCTACTTCTATTATATTATTAGCTGTTTTACTGATAAAATTGTTTAATAGTTTTGACAGCAAATAATTATAAACTACTATAATAATTGAAATTAATAGAATAATTATAGTAAAAACACTTAATGTTTTTATCCCTTTTTCCCTATTTATTTTTGTAAAATACACATTTGAGTTCATTATATTTTCAATGTAGTTCTCAGTTTTTTTTTGCGATTTATTTTTTAAACTCATTTCTTTTTCTACATTTGAAACATATTGTATTGCAATCTCTTTTATTCTTAAATTAGCTTTTTTTGCAAGTGTGGGCAATTTTGCAAATGTTGTTCCTTTTAATCGTTGCTCGTCATTTTTAGAATTAATTATCATAGCATCTAAAAATTCATAAAGTTCCGTTTTTATTTTAATATTGCCTTTTAATTTTAGGAATAATATTTTTATTTTATAATTTGAATTTGAATTTTCATTTGCACTTTGAATAACTAATCGCTCTAATTTGCTGATATTTATACGTTTATTTCTATGAGCTAAATTATTACTTGTCTCTTCAATATATTTATTTGATTGTGTTGTTGAAAATAATGTAAGGTCTGTTAATTCTTTTTCTAATTGTATATTTTCTGTTCTAAGTTTTTCTATTGTATCAATATCTTCTTTTGTTTGATTAATAAAATTATTGTTATCTGAATTGTATAGTATGTTGTTATTTAGGTAATTATAAGTAGTTTTATTAGACAAATAATTGTCAATAATCTGTGAGAATTCAATAATTTCATTTGTTTTTTCACTACTATCAATAGCTTTTTGGGTTATACTATTAAATAAATTTAGGGTTATAAAACTTAGTAAAATTATCAGTGATATTATGAAAATTAATCCAATATTTGATAGTTTCAATTTTTTAATTATTGTAAGATGCCTTTTCATTTTGTTTGTTTTGGGTTGTGCATAACGTTAACTGCTCTTGTGTTTATATTTTGTGTGAGTGGTGGTGGGTTTTGAGCGTAGCGAGAAAAAACACCACACCAAACAACTTGCTGGCTTCAAAGCAAATGTTATGATGTTAATATTCTATATGTCAGTCTATTTATTATCTATTTTATTTATCAATTTATCAAAATCTGATTGAAATAATTTGTCTTGAATTATTCTATATTTCTCAAATTCACTTTCAGCATGTTCTTTTGCTATTGCAGTACTTATGCGACCGGCATTTTTAAGTATTTCTCTGTCATCGTATTGTAAAAATAAATCTAATCGTTTTGACCAATCTTGCATTGTCATTGGTATCTTTCGTTTTGCTCTATTCTCTGCCAGTTCAAGATAAGCATTGACAATTCTGCCTAATTCTCCTAATTCATCTTTACTAAGATAATTTTTTGCAATTGAAACATCTCTTTTATGAATTTTTCCGTTTGGACTATTTTTCCATGAGGTTAATCCTAAATATTCTTTTTCACTATCAACTCGTTTCACAATCAGTTCAGCTACTGTATGTTGATGAATAGCATAATGTAGTTTATTTTGAATTTTTGTGAAAAAATCTCTTGTTGTTGGTGCATTTTTATTGTAATCTATACTGGTGGCATAAATATCTGTTACTTTTTGGTAAAAACGGCGTTCGCTCAACCGTATCTCTCTAATTTCATCAAGTAGATGCTCAAAATAGTCTTCATCTAAAAATGCACCGTTCTCCATTCGTTTACGGTCAAGAGCATAACCTTTTATTGCATATTCTCTTAATGTTTGAGTTGCCCACTGCCTGAATTGTGTAGCTCTAACGGAATTCACACGATATCCAACCGAAATTATCGCATCAAGATTATAGAAATCCACTTCTCTGGTAACTTGTCTTTTCCCTTCGGTTTGAACTATTCTAAATTTTCGAATAGTTCGTTCTTCTTGAATTTCACCACTTTTAAAAATCTCTTTAAGATGATAATTTATTGTATTTACTTCAACGTCAAATAACGATGCCATCAATTTTTGACTAAGCCAAATTGTTTCATCTTCATAACGAACTTCAATTGACGAAGCCTTACTTTGATTAGTAAAAATCAAAAATTCAGCTGTGCTGTTACGTATTTGTATATTTTTTTGTTTATTAAAATTCATAATTACTCTTATTTTCCTATCTTTTTTTTACTTTTATCAACTAAAGTTTTTGCCTTCATATTTGCCAGATTATTAGATACTTGTAGTTTTCTATTGAAAACACAACACCCAGATAATCAATATATTAAGTTTTTA